>NZ_JBJQLG010000007.1:0-294880 GCF_046486495.1 Escherichia sp. WS3227_2 | reverse complement strand
CTGACGCGCCGCCGGTTTTCCGCTCATCTGCTCATCCTTGTTTTATCGGGTTATTTGTCTGCTGACAGGCGAAACCCTACAGATTTATAAGAAAGCCTTAAGTGAGATATCTGTCAGATAAGAACAATTAGGAAAATATTTATATCACCATGATAAATATGTGATTTATTGGGAAGTAACAAACCATCAACATTTTCTGCCCTTTTTCCCATCACCAGGCCATACTGATATTTTTCCTCGCACAAAGGACTCGGCATGAAACTCGTCGGTAGCTACACCAGCCCGTTTGTACGCAAACTTTCTATTCTGTTGTTAGAAAAGGGCATAACTTTCGAATTTATTAATGAACTGCCCTATAACGCGGACAACGGCGTGGCGCAATTTAACCCGTTAGGGAAAGTGCCGGTGCTGGTGACCGAAGAGGGCGAATGTTGGTTTGATTCGCCGATCATCGCTGAATATATTGAATTAATGAATGTCGCTCCGGCGATGTTGCCGCGCGATCCGCTGGAGTCGTTGCGGGTGCGCAAAATTGAGGCGCTGGCGGATGGCATTATGGATGCCGGGCTGGTATCGGTGCGTGAACAGGCGCGTCCGGCGGCGCAGCAGTCTGAAGATGAATTGTTACGCCAGCGGGAGAAAATCAACCGCAGTCTGGATGTGCTGGAAGGATATCTGGTCGATGGCACGCTCAAAACCGATACGGTCAATCTGGCGACTATCGCCATTGCCTGTGCCGTCGGATATCTCAATTTCCGCCGCGTTGCGCCAGGCTGGTGTGTCGACCGCCCACACTTAGTCAAACTGGTCGAAAACCTGTTTAGCCGCGAAAGTTTTGCTCGCACCGAACCGCCAAAGGCTTGATGCGCGATATGTCCTCCTGACCCATCTCACGTTACAATCCGTGGTTATGTTAAACGCCCTTCTCCGTGTGAGAGGGCCTTGATCAGCCAGGTTTCCTATGACAACCGAAACGCGTTCCCTCTATAGTCAACTTCCGGCTATTGATCGCTTATTGCGCGATAGCTCCTTCCTTTCTTTGCGTGATACTTATGGCCACACCCGCGTAGTGGAATTGCTGCGTCAGATGCTTGACGAAGCGCGAGAAGTGATTCGTGACAGCCAGACGCTGCCCGCATGGTGTGAAAACTGGGCGCAAGAAGTCGATGCCCGACTGACGAAGGAGGCGCAGAGCGCGCTGCGTCCGGTGATCAACCTGACGGGAACCGTGCTGCATACCAATCTTGGGCGAGCTTTACAGGCAGAAGCCGCGGTGGAAGCCGTTGCGCAGGCTATGCGTTCGCCAGTGACCCTCGAGTACGATCTGGACGACGCCGGACGCGGACATCGCGATCGGGCGCTGGCGCAGCTGCTGTGCCGCATTACGGGAGCGGAAGATGCCTGTATCGTTAATAACAATGCGGCGGCGGTGTTATTGATGTTGGCGGCCACTGCCAGCGGGAAAGAGGTGGTGGTTTCTCGCGGCGAACTGGTGGAGATTGGCGGCGCGTTTCGTATTCCTGATGTCATGCGTCAGGCAGGCTGCACCCTACACGAAGTGGGGACCACCAACCGCACGCACGCTAATGATTATCGTCAGGCGGTGAATGAAAATACCGCGCTGTTGATGAAAGTACACACCAGTAACTACAGCATTCAGGGATTCACCAAAGCGATAGATGAAGCGGAACTGGTGGCGCTCGGCAAAGAGCTGGATGTTCCCGTAGTGACTGATTTAGGCAGTGGCTCGCTGGTCGATCTTAGCCAGTTCGGTTTGCCGAAAGAGCCAATGCCGCAGGAGTTGATTGCGGCGGGCGTCAGTCTGGTGAGCTTCTCCGGCGACAAGTTGTTAGGCGGGCCGCAGGCTGGAATTATTGTTGGTAAAAAAGAGATGATCGCCCGCCTGCAAAGCCATCCACTGAAGCGTGCATTACGCGCGGATAAAATGACCCTCGCGGCGCTGGAAGCCACGCTGCGTCTTTATTTACACCCTGAGGCGCTGAGTGAAAAATTACCGACCCTGCGTCTGCTTACCCGCAGCGCAGAGGTCATTCAAATCCAGGCACAACGTTTACAGGCCCCCCTTGCCACACATTACGGCGCGGAGTTTGCGGTACAGGTTATGCCATGTCTTTCGCAGATTGGCAGTGGTTCGCTGCCGGTTGATCGCCTGCCGAGTGCGGCATTAACGTTTACACCCCATGATGGACGCGGTAGCCACCTTGAGTCATTAGCCGCCCGCTGGCGTGAATTGCCAGTGCCGGTGATTGGTCGTATTTATGACGGACGATTGTGGCTGGATTTACGCTGCCTTGAAGATGAGCAACGGTTTTTGGAGATGTTGTTGAAATGATTATTGCGACTGCCGGACACGTTGACCACGGCAAAACAACCTTATTGCAGGCGATTACTGGCGTAAATGCCGATCGTCTGCCGGAAGAAAAAAAGCGCGGCATGACTATCGATCTCGGCTATGCCTACTGGCCGCAGCCGGATGGTCGCGTGCCTGGTTTTATCGACGTACCCGGTCATGAAAAGTTTCTTTCCAACATGCTGGCGGGCGTTGGTGGTATCGATCACGCGCTGTTGGTGGTGGCGTGCGATGACGGCGTGATGGCACAGACCCGTGAGCATCTGGCGATTTTGCAGCTGACCGGTAATCCGATGCTGACAGTGGCGCTGACCAAAGCCGATCGCGTGGACGAAGCGCGTGTTGATGAGGTTGAACGCCAGGTAAAGGAGGTGCTACGGGAATACGGTTTTGCTGAGGCAAAACTGTTTATCACCGCAGCAACCGAAGGTCGGGGAATTGATGCCCTGCGCGAGCATCTGCTTCAGTTACCAGAACGCGAACACGCCAGCCAACATAGTTTCCGCCTCGCGATCGACCGTGCATTTACCGTAAAAGGTGCCGGGCTGGTCGTCACCGGTACGGCGTTAAGCGGGGAAGTGAAGGTAGGCGATTCACTCTGGCTGACTGGTGTAAATAAACCGATGCGCGTGCGTGCGCTACATGCGCAAAATCAGCCAACAGAAACTGCCCATGCCGGGCAGCGTATCGCGCTTAACATCGCGGGTGATGCGGAAAAAGAGCAGATTAACCGTGGCGACTGGCTGCTTGCCGATGCGCCGCCGGAGCCGTTCACACGGGTGATTGTCGAGCTTCAAACCCATACACCGCTGACCCAGTGGCAGCCGCTGCATATTCACCACGCCGCCAGCCACGTTACGGGACGCGTTTCGCTGCTGGAAGATAACCTTGCCGAGCTGGTGTTCGACACGCCGCTGTGGCTGGCGGATAACGATCGCTTAGTGCTGCGCGATATCTCGGCCCGCAACACGCTGGCGGGGGCGCGTGTGGTGATGCTTAACCCGCCGCGTCGCGGTAAGCGTAAGCCGGAATATCTGCAATGGCTGGCGTCTCTTGCACGGGCGCAGAGCGATGCCGATGCGTTATCTGTTCATCTGGAACGCGGAGCGGTTAACCTTGCGGATTTCGCCTGGGCACGGCAGCTCAACGGCGAAGGGATGCGCGAACTGCTGCAACAGCCTGGCTATATTCAGGCTGGTTATAGCTTGTTGAATGCGCCGGTTGCCGCTCGCTGGCAGCGGAAAATTCTCGACACATTAGCGACTTATCATGAGCAACATCGCGATGAACCTGGTCCTGGGCGCGAACGTCTGCGACGTATGGCGTTGCCAATGGAAGATGAAGCGCTGGTACTGTTGCTGATTGAAAAGATGCGCGAAAGCGGCGACATCCTCAGTCATCACGGCTGGCTGCATCTGCCGGATCACAAAGCGGGCTTCAGCGAAGAGCAGCAGGCCATCTGGCAAAAAGCAGAGCCGCTGTTTGGTGACGAACCGTGGTGGGTGCGAGACCTGGCAAAAGAGACGGGAACCGACGAGCAGGCAATGCGCCTGACTCTACGCCAGGCGGCCCAGCAGGGGATAATTACGGCGATCGTTAAAGATCGTTATTACCGTAACGATCGGATTGTCGAATTTGCCAATATGATCCGCGATCTCGATCAGGAATGTGGTTCAACCTGCGCGGCGGATTTCCGCGATCGTTTAGGTGTTGGTCGAAAACTGGCAATTCAAATTCTGGAATATTTTGACCGCATTGGTTTTACGCGTCGTCGGGGAAATGATCATTTATTGCGCGACGCATTATTATTTCCGGAAAAATAAGGAAATGATTAATTAAGTTTTAAAATAAATTAATACAAAATTCTTATGAATTTAAAAAAAGCACATTGTTTAATGAATACAATGTGCTTTTTATTAGATTAATTTTGATAAACAATAATACTGATCATATTTTCGAATGAAAATCCTCAGTAAGCTGCCCGCCCTTTTTTACACTTTCAGGAGTGTGTTATGGCAGCTTCAACCTTTTTTATTCCTTCCGTGAATGTTATTGGTGCTGATTCATTGAATGATGCAATGAATATGATGGCAGATTATGGATTTACCCGTACCTTAATTGTCACTGACAATATGTTAACGAAATTGGGTATGGCGGGTGATGTGCAAAAAGCACTGGAAGAACGCAATATTTTTAGCGTTATTTATGATGGCACCCAACCTAACCCCACCACGGAAAACGTCGCTGCAGGTTTGAAATTACTTAAAGAAAATAATTGCGATAGCGTGATCTCCTTAGGCGGTGGTTCTCCGCACGACTGCGCAAAAGGTATTGCGCTGGTGGCAGCCAATGGCGGCGATATTCGCGATTACGAAGGCGTTGACCGCTCTGCAAAACCGCAGCTGCCGATGATCGCCATCAACACCACGGCGGGTACGGCCTCTGAAATGACCCGTTTCTGCATCATCACTGACGAAGCGCGTCATATCAAAATGGCGATTGTTGATAAACATGTCACTCCGTTGCTTTCTGTCAATGACTCCTCTCTGATGATTGGTATGCCGCAGTCACTGACCGCCGCAACGGGTATGGATGCCTTAACGCACGCTATCGAAGCGTATGTTTCTATTGCTGCCACGCCGATCACTGACGCTTGTGCATTGAAAGCGGTGACCATGATTGCCGAAAACCTGCCGTTAGCCGTTGAAAATGGCAGCAATGCTAAAGCGCGTGAAGCAATGGCTTATGCCCAGTTCCTCGCTGGCATGGCATTCAACAACGCTTCTCTGGGTTATGTTCATGCGATGGCGCACCAGCTGGGCGGTTTCTACAATCTGCCGCACGGTGTATGTAACGCCGTTCTGCTGCCGCATGTTCAGGTATTCAACAGCAAAGTCGCCGCTGCGCGTCTGCGTGACTGTGCTGCTGCTATGGGCGTGAACGTGACAGGCAAAAATGACGCGGAAGGCGCAGAAGCGTGCATCAATGCCATCCGTGAACTGGCGAAGAAAGTGAATATCCCGGCAGGCCTGCGTGACCTGAACGTGAAAGAAGAGGATTTCGCGGTACTGGCCACAAATGCCCTGAAAGATGCGTGTGGGTTTACTAACCCGATTCAGGCAACTCACGAAGAAATTGTGGCGATTTATCGCGCTGCGATGTAATCATCATTCCCCCAATGGCTGGCTAATTGTCAGCCATTTTTTAAACTCTCTCAAAATTTGCGATTTTTGAGAGAGTTTTAGTTATCTCTGTAATCCTTGCCCGTAAATTCGTGATAGCCGTCGTAAAGCTATCACCAGTTGGCGAAGATTTCGCCAGCCACGTCTACCCTTGTTATACCTCACACCGCAAGGAGACGATCATGACCAATAATCCCCCTTCAGCACAGATTAAGCCCGGCGAGTATGGTTTTCCTCTTAAGTTAAAAGCCCGTTATGACAACTTTATCGGCGGCGAGTGGGTAGCCCCTGCCGACGGCGAGTATTACCAGAACCTGACGCCGGTGACCGGGCAGCTGCTGTGCGAAGTGGCGTCTTCGGGCAAACGAGACATCGATCTGGCGCTGGATGCTGCGCACAAAGTGAAAGATAAATGGGCGCATACTTCGGTGCAGGAGCGCGCGGCGATTCTGTTTAAGATCGCCGATCGGATGGAGCAGAACCTCGAACTGTTAGCGACCGCTGAAACCTGGGATAACGGCAAACCCATTCGCGAAACCAGTGCTGCCGATGTGCCGCTGGCGATTGACCATTTCCGCTATTTCGCCTCGTGTATTCGGGCGCAGGAAGGCGGTATTAGTGAAGTGGATAGCGAAACCGTGGCTTATCACTTCCACGAACCGTTAGGCGTGGTGGGGCAGATTATTCCGTGGAACTTCCCGCTGCTGATGGCGAGCTGGAAAATGGCCCCCGCGCTGGCGGCGGGCAACTGTGTGGTGCTGAAACCCGCACGTCTTACCCCGCTTTCTGTACTGCTGCTAATGGAAATCGTCGGTGATTTACTGCCGCCAGGCGTGGTGAACGTGGTCAACGGTGCAGGTGGGGAAATTGGCGAATATCTGGCGACCTCGAAACGCATCGCTAAAGTGGCGTTTACCGGCTCAACGGAAGTGGGCCAACAAATTATGCAATACGCTACGCAAAACATTATTCCGGTAACCCTGGAGCTGGGCGGCAAATCGCCAAATATCTTCTTTGCTGATGTGATGGATGAAGAAGATGCCTTTTTCGATAAAGCGCTGGAAGGCTTTGCACTGTTTGCCTTTAACCAGGGCGAAGTTTGCACCTGTCCAAGCCGTGCTTTAGTACAGGAGTCTATCTACGAACGCTTTATGGAACGCGCCATCCGCCGTGTCGAAAGCATTCGTAGCGGTAACCCACTCGACAGCGTGACGCAAATGGGAGCGCAGGTTTCGCACGGGCAACTGGAAACCATCCTCAATTACATTGATATCGGTAAAAAAGAAGGCGCTGATGTGCTCACCGGCGGGCGGCGCAAGCTGCTGGAAGGCGAACTGAAAGACGGCTACTACCTCGAACCGACGATTCTGTTTGGTCAGAATAATATGCGCGTGTTCCAGGAGGAGATTTTTGGCCCGGTGCTGGCGGTGACCACCTTCAAAACGATGGAAGAAGCGCTGGAGCTGGCGAACGACACGAAATATGGCCTGGGCGCGGGTGTCTGGAGCCGCAACGGTAATCTGGCCTATAAGATGGGGCGCGGCATTCAGGCCGGGCGCGTGTGGACCAACTGTTATCACGCTTACCCGGCACATGCGGCGTTTGGTGGCTACAAACAATCAGGCATTGGCCGCGAAACCCACAAAATGATGCTTGAGCATTACCAGCAAACCAAGTGCCTGCTGGTGAGCTACTCGGATAAACCGTTGGGGCTGTTCTGATGTGAAAGGCAGGCAACGTTAATAGTTGTCTGCCTTTGTTTTAGTTGTATAAAGCGGCAGTCGCTTTCAACTCATCGCTGAAAGAATAAATATCATCGAGAGATTCAATAGGATGGCGGGTTTCGTTTTTCTCTAAGTCAAATAAACCAATATATTTTTGATTTCGATTGAAATGTAATCTACAGAGTGGCTTTCGATTATTGTCATCTACAAGTATACCAAAATAGCTTTTTGTATCTCTGTGGACTATTCGTGGTGCATCAAGCACTACGCGAACTATAGCTTTAACAATATGAAATCCTTCAAGTTCCTCCATAGTAGTGGCAATATCGGTTTCTTCTTTATTAATACATTCAACTTCCTCATTGTGTGAATTCGAATCAATTACAGATAATGACCCACCACCTATTGCCGATTTCAATCTTTCGTTTATTTGAGAGTTAATATATTGATTGGCAGCTTTCTTTGTTAATTTTGCAAACGTATCTTTTACCTTTTGTGTTAACATACCTTCATAAATTCTTGCTGCAAAGAATTTTACAAAATCCTCTTCAGGATTATTCATTTGTGCATGGAGAACTTTTTTAATTAAACTAACATATTTTAATTCACCTGCAGCATTAATTATTGATTCCAAATCAAATGCTGATTTAGTAAGCTTCTTTATCTCGGGAACAACTGTTTCGTCTAAGTCAAGTAGATCTATCTCAAGAAATGGTTTTTCATCCATTTTATTAGGTGCTTCTAAATCAGTAAAAAATTTATAAACTTGTCCATTGGTTAGAATAGATATTCTTGCATTTGTTACATGAAAGTATCGAAAAAGCTGTGAAGCATGATTTATATTTAGAGGATCGCCAATTTTTTTGCATTCAATGAGAATCTGAACCTCGCTATTTTTTAAGATTGCATAGTCAATCCTTTCACCTTTCTTCGTTCCAATATCGCATACAAACTCTGGGATAACTTCGGTAGGATCAAAGACATCATAACCTAACACATTGTTAATGAACGGCATTACGAAAGCATTTTTGGTAGCTTCCTCCGTTTCAATGACTCCGGCTTGTTGTTTTATTTTTGCGGATAATGAATTCAGCTTATCTATAAACTCCATAGACATTATAACTCCTTATATATATTTAATAAAAATGCGTTTGATAAAAATATAGAAAATATTTATATATTAACGCTTTATCATTGGTCATAGTTAATGTATAACACACAAAAAATAATGTTTGCACATTGTAAATACAATGGTGAAACAAACTTGATATTTATCAAGAAAATAAAACAGTGTCTTTTATTGGTTGTTTTAAACGTTCAATGAATACGAGTTGGAGCTATAGCAAGACTAGCTTCGATATCGCATGGATAATCTAATACAGATTTTTTAACACCTAATACTATGAGTTATATGTAAATTGCGAGCATCCTCGCATATTTTCTACCAATTACTGCACACCGTTATTCTTCTTCCGAGCGGCATTCCTGAGTCAACTTTATCCCCCTGACGGCCCATATAAATCGCGCTATCGTGATTGTTATCGCTAATTGTGTGTGTATCGTGTGTATAATCATGGAAGGGCAGGGATGTGAAAAGTGCAGACGTGATCGCCATCCTGAAGCAGCATGGCTGGGAACATATTCGAACCCGTGGCAGTCGTCATCAGTTCCGCCACCCTGTTCATCCGGGTCTGGTGACGGTTCCGCACCCTAAAAAAGATATTAAGCCCGGTACGCTGGCGCAAATTGGGCGTCAGGCTGGTTTAACATTTTAAAATTTCAGGAGGCAATATGTTTTATCCCGCCTATATCCACAGTGATCCTGACGGCAGCGCCAGCGGTTTTTTCCCTGATGTTCCAGGCTGTTATTTTGCTGGTGATACGCTGGACTACGCTTTCCAGGATGCGCGAAGTGCACTGGTCGCGCACTTCGAAACCTTATGCGAGATGAATGAAGAGTTGCCGCTTCCAGGCTCTGTGGAAACACATCTGGTCCAGCGTGCGCAGGACTTTATTGGCGGGCAATGGTTGCTGGTGGATATCAATATGAATCAGTTCGAAGGTCGGGCTGAACGTATCAATATTACGATGCCAAAAAGATTACTGAACAAGATTGATACCTACGTGCGCAATAACCCAGACTATGCCAACAGAAGTGCGTTTCTGGCGGAAGCTGCCCGGCGTGTATTGCCGGGCGTTTAATCTCGCGTTTCGATGGTTGGCGGGCAACCGCACCGATATGTTGATACTGATAAGACGCGTTAAGCGTCGCATCATGCGCTGGTTTCCTCATTCACCCAGATCCGCATTTCGCCTTCACCCCGGTTGGCCCAGCTAAACCACGGGATAAAGGTCAGGGTTTGCGGCTGGCGTTTGGCTGGCGCGCTGTCGTAATGCCACAGCGGTTGCTGCTCTGGATTGCTCTGTTCATACCGGTAACCCGGAGCCTGGATTAAGATCTTATGGCGGAACAATCCATTACCTTCAAATGTCGTAAATGGCGCATCGGCGGGCAGCCACAGGTTATGCAGTGACTCGCCGTTGTCGGCGTGTTCCAGGCAATACACCAGTGGGCCGCGCTGAATCGCCACTTTTCCGGCGACGTGACGCACCAGCGGGTTACCGTAAACGCGGCGTACCGGCATCGGCAAAGTCAGATTCAGCATATCGCCCTCCTGCCATTCGCGGGTAATGTGCAAATACCCTTTACGAATATCCTGCTCGACCTCTTCCCCATTCAATATGATCTGCGGCTGTGTGCACCAGTCCGGCAGACGTAAAGCCAGCGTATGACGCACCGGCTGGGGCGATTCAACCGCAATCGTCACCTGCTCCTGCCACGGATAGTTTCCGCTAACCCGCAGGCGCAGCGTGCCATTTTCTACCGGCACTTCCATGCTGTTTCCTGCGTAGATGTTGATATACAACGCATCTTCACGCGGCGTGTAGAGATAATGACCAATCGAGGTTAGCACGCGGGCGATATTTGGCGGACAACAAGCGCAACCAAACCAACGCTGGCGGATCGGCTTAACGTGATCGTAGATATGGTTGAATTTCAGCGATTTTGGATGTACTTCCAGCGGATTCACATAGAAGAAATGTTTGCCATCCAGTGCCATGCCGCCGAGCACAGTGTTGTACAGCGCGCGCTCCATCACATCGGCATATTGACTGTCGCCTTCCATTTCCAGCATTCGCCGGGCAAACATCATCAGGCCGATGGAGGCGCAGCTTTCAGCGTATACCGTGTCATTCGGCAGATCGTAATCGCTGCTGAACGCTTCGCCGCTGCTTTGTGAGCCAATGCCGCCGGTAATATATAACTGACGCTGGGCCATATTGTTCCACAGCCGCAGGCAGTCCTGACGCTTGCTTTCATCGTGACTTAAACGCGCCAGATGTGCGACGCCAGTCATCAGATATACAAAGCGTACTGCATGTCCGATGGCGGTTTGTTGCTGTGCGATGGGCAAATGCGCCTGGCTGTAGGCTTTATCTTTCACCATCCACGCCGGGCCGTAGGTGTGCCAGTGCGAGGTCTGCCCGCGCTTTTCATATTCCTGGTCGTAATAGTGCGGTTGCGCACCACGCTGTTCGACAAAATAGTTTGTCAGCGCCAGGTAGCGCGGCTCTTCGGTCACTTCATACAGGCGCATTAGTGCCAGTTCAATTTCCGGGTGACCAGGATAACCGTGTAACTTACTTTCACCTGGACCAAATACGCTGTCGATATGATCGGCCAGACGGCAAACCACTTCCAGCAAGCGCCGTTTTCCCGTGGCCTGGAAGAAGGCGACTCCGGCTTCAATCAGATGACCGGCGCAGTAAAGTTCATGACACTCCGCCAGATTGCTCCAGCGTTCTTCGGGCGCTTTTACCGTAAAGTAAGTATTGAGATAGCCATCTTCGCACTGGGCGGAAGCGACCAGTTCGATTACCTCGTCAGCGGTTTTTTCCAGTTCGGCATCCGGCTTCTGGCACAGCGACCAGGCTACCGCTTCCAGCCATTTGGCGACGTCGCTGTCCTGAAACACCATCCCGTAAAATTCACCGTCTTGCAGTCCTGCGGCAATGCGAAAGTTTTCAATCGCATGGCTGGGTTCCGCTTCTGGGATACGATCGTTCAAGGCGTCCCACTGATAAGGAATCACCACATCGCGGACCAGTTGTTGGTACTGACCGAGGAACGGATCGCTGACCGTCAGTTTATGCAGATCGACTTCCGAAATGTTCATCTTGTGCTCCTTAAGGCTGTACATGACGCTGACGCAGGTCGGTAGCAATGCGTGACATCATAGGGTTATTGAGTTTGCAAAAGCGGATCGCCCCTGCCAGCAGCAGGTGGAATAGCGCAGGCAGTAATGTTTCCATCGCCGTGATCCCGCCAAGCGAACTGGTGGTCTGGTTTTCCACGCCTGGCTGGTAGGCGACAAAAATAAACAGCAGGCTGATGATCCCGGCGCTGGAGGCCCAGGCCAGTTTGATGAAAAACAGATTGAAGGCGAAGTTCATGCCGGAAGAACGTACGCGGGTTTTCCACTCGCCGTAGTCATCGGCAAAGGCCATCAATGAGAAGTGCAATGGCAATGTGAAGCCAAGAATCACGCCATTACCGAGGATCACCGCCAGCCACAGCGTTTGATAAGCCGGGCCAGAAGGCAGGAACCACATCAACACCGCCAGCGCGGCGAGGAGCAGGTTGGTGTAGTAGTAAATTTTGACGGTATCGAAACGTCGCGTTAACGGGCTGACAATCACCGAGCCGATAATGGAGGCGAAGGTGACCATGGTGAAGAACAGCGACGTGTAGCCCGTACTGCCTTGTAAGACGTAGGTAATGAAGTACATATACCCACCGCCGCGAATGTTAAAGACGTTAATCAGCAGGAAAGACATGACCAGCATCAGCAGCAGTTGGTCGTTGTTTCGCAGCCCGGCAAGATGTTCGCGCAGGGTAAATTTCCCCATTGTGGAGAGTGGTACCCGTTCACGAACCCAGAAGAAACAGCACAGGAACATCACCACAGCGATGGCGCACAATACGCCGACGCCCAGTTGATAGCCGCGCGCGGCATTACCCTGACCGAAGAGATCCACCATCCACGGCAGGCCAACCGAAACCAGAAATCCCGCTACGCCGCAGAGAACGAATCGCCAGGACTGGCAGGAGATCACTTCATTGTGGCGGGTGGTCATGGTGTTGATCAGCGCGCAGTACGGCACGTTGATGGCGGTATAACCGACTGAAAGGAGCAGGTAAGTGCCGAACGCCCAGGCGATTTTTACTCCCATGCTGGCATCTGGCACGGTGAACGTCAGGATGCCGATAATGCCGATGGGAATGGCAATCCATAACTGCCACGGACGAAAGCGCCCCCAGCGACTTTGCGTCCGGTCGGCAATGACGCCCATCACCGGGTCGGAGATGGCATCAAACACGCGCAGTGCAATAAACAGCGTGCCGACCAGCGCCGGAGTTAAGCCAAAAACGTCGGTGTAGAAAAAGGTGAGAAAGTTCATGATCAGGCAAGTTATTACGGTGCCGCCTGCGTCACCCAGGCCGTAGCCTATTTTTTCCCGTACAGATAACGCATCGTCAATTTTACCTTTAGCGATATCAGCGGTAGTAATCGGTGTAGAGGTCATAGATATTCCTCGTGAATAGGGAGCAATTTTTAGTTTTATTGCAATGACATGATTAATTCTGCCGTGAACGGGAATATCAACAAGGCGAGAAAAGAGTAAAAAAAGGTGACGATTCCGACCTGAATTTAAAAGTGTGAAATGGATCAGGTGAAATTAATGTTTTTGATTAATAATCAAAAGGTAATGTGTTTAATCATTAATGAATAAGCGGGAAATTACATATCAATGCTCGAATTATCCATGACGTTACCGATTAAAGTGCAAAATGGTGGATTATTTATTTCCCGTGGCGTAGGGAGGCATCCGGCAAGGCGGCTGGAGTCATGGGAAATTATCTTTGTCGAAAAAGGTCGATTAACGATTCAGGAAGAAGAGCGGATATTTCTGGTCGATGCGGGAGAGAGTTTATTACTCTGGCCGAACCGACAGCATGTTGGGGTAGAGGATTTTCCCGCCGATCTCAAATTTTACTGGCTGCATTTTGAGGTTAAAGCGCCGGATAGCGACCCGCGCTGGCTCACTCATCTTAGCGTGCCGCAACAAACGAAGGTTGCCGATCCGCAGGCGCTGGTGGCCCTGTTTCGCCAGTTCTTAAGCGAACAGGAAAAGCATCAACGCACTCCGGCGCTGGAGTTTATTGTGCTGCTGATTTTGCAGCAACTCACCCGTGACGCGCGTCTTGATGAACAGGCCGATGCCGCAGGTACCACGCTTGCCTGGAAAGCGCAGAAACTGATCCGCACGCAATATCATCGCCCGCTTTCCACGGCGCTTTTAGCCCGCGAGCTGTACTGCAATGCCGATTATCTTGGGCGCGTCTATCGGCGGGTGTTTCATCTGACGTTAACAGAAGCAATCCATCGCCAGCGAGTGCGCGAAGCCGAAAAGCTGTTAATTAGCGAAGCGCGATCGCTCACGGAAGTGGCGGCGTTGTGTGGGTTTAATGACGTTGGCTATTTCCGGCAGATTTTTCGCAAACACACCGGTTTAACGCCAGCTGCGTGGAAGCGACGTTACAGCAAGGAACATATCAATTCGTAGTGCCGGGGCAATGAAGCCCCGGCGTGAGGGATTACTGCCCGTAATAGGCATTGGCCCCATGCTTACGCAGGTAGTGCTTATCCAACAGTTCGTTTTGCATCGCAGGGAGTTGCGGCGCAAGCTGGCGCGAGAACAGGCCCATATAGGCGCACTCTTCCAGCACTACGGCATTATGCACCGCATCGGCGGCGTTTTTACCCCAGGCGAACGGGCCGTGAGAATGTACCAGAACCGCCGGGATTTGCGCTGGACTCCTGCCGCGTTCTTCGAGGGTTTCAATGATCACTTCGCCAGTCTGGTATTCATACTCGCCGTTGATCTCTTCTGCGGTCATCAGGCGCGTGCAGGGGATGGCTCCATAGAAGTAATCGGCGTGCGTGGTGCCCCAGGCGGGGAGATCCAGCCCGGCCTGTGACCAGATGGTCGCGTGGCGCGAGTGGGTATGCACAATGCCACCGATTTCGGCATAGCGACGGTAGAGCGCCAGATGCGTTGGCGTGTCGGACGAGGGCTTTTTGCTGCCTTCCACCCCCTTACCGCTGGCTATCTCAACCACCACCATATCGTCGGCAGTCATCACGTCGTACTCGACGCCGGAAGGTTTGATTACCATCCATTGCCGCGTTTCGTCTACCGCGCTGACATTGCCCCAGGTGAACGTCACCAGATGGTGAGCGGGAAGTGCCAGATTTGCCGCCAGCACGTCGGCTTTCAGTTGCTCTAACATATAAATCCAGCCTCCTGCATACGCGCTTCAATCCAGCGCCGCGCCTGAATAATCTCCAGCACCGGCTCTTTGGCTTTTTCGGTCCACATCTCAATCAGGAAAGAACCGCGATAGTTCAGTTCATGCAGCGTTTTGAAGATGCCAACGAAATCGACGCAGCCTTCGCCAAACGGCACATCACGGAACTGTCCGGGGCTTTGCTCGGTCACTGGCCGGGTGTCTTTCAGGTGGATTGCGGCAATACGGTCAATGCCCAGTTTCAGTTCGGCGGAAACATCATTGCCCCAGGCGCTGAGGTTGCCGACGTCCGGGTAGACGGTGAACCACGGCGAGGCGAGCATCTCGTCCCATTTTTTCCATTTGCTGATGGAGTTCATAAACGCGGTATCCATAATCTCCACCGCCAGCATTACTTGTGATGCCGCCGCCTGTTCGACCGCCCACGCCAGCCCTTCAGCAAAACGTTGCCGGGTGCCTTCGTCGTGGTCTTCGTAATAGACGTCATAACCCGCCAGTTGAATGGTGCGAATGCCGAGATCGCGCGCCAGGCGAATCGCTTTACTCATGATTTTCCGCGCCCGTTCGCGCACCGCCTCGTCCCGGCTGCCAAAGGGAAAGCGACGATGTGCGGACAGGCACATTGACGGAATGGCAACACCCGTTTCGATCATCGCAGTGACCAGTGAAGCACGTTGTGCGGCGTTCCAGTCAAGGCGTGACAAACGTTCGTCGGTTTCATCCACCGACATTTCGACAAAATCAAAACCGCAGCTTTTCGCCAGCACCAGCCGCTCAGGCCAGGAGAGATCTTTCGCCAGCGCTTTTTCATAAATACCTAACGGATGATTACGCACGCGCGCCTCCCCAGATAGCGTCGATTTGCGCATGGAAATCGCCAGCCACCTGCGCCGGATTTGCTGCGCCTGCCAGCGCCCGCCCGGCAATAAACGCTTTCACGCGGATATCTTTAAACAGCGGCAGGTCAGCAGGGGTAATCCCGCCGGTAATGGAAAGCTCAAGGCCGATATCGGAAAGCGCCTTCATACGTGCCAGATCGGCTTCGCACCACTGTTGCCCGCTGGCTTGCGCGTCACGACCGCGATGATAAATGGCCTGCCGCACGCCAATACGATGCCAGTCGCGGGCGTCGTCCAGCGTCCAGTTGCCGAACAGTTCTATCTGAATTTCACCACCGCAGCGTTGCGCCATGGCGTGGCCTTTTTCCACCGTCGCGAGCGGCGCGGCGCAGATGATGGTCATCCAGTTAGCGCCTGCGCCAAATGCCTGTTGCACGAGCGTTTCACCCGCGTCGGCGACCTTCCAGTCGGCAACGATGATTTTATCCGGGCACTGTTCGCGCAAGGCTTTCACCGCGCCAAGCCCTTCGTTTAAACAGAGAATAGTGCCCGCTTCGACGATATCGACGCTGTCTTTTAACAGCATCACGTCGCGCTGCGCGGCTTCAAGTGATGAGTGGTCGAGGGCCAGTTGCAGAAGTGGTCGGCTCATAATGTGTGCTCCTTGATGCGGGCGTGAAAGCCCTGAAGTGCGGCAATGAGATGCTGATAGCGTTGGTATTTTTGTTGGTAAAGCTGATGTGCGGTCATATCCGGCAGCAGGGTGCGTACTGGGTGCTGTAAATCACGTTGGGCTTCGCTGAAATCGCGATAAACCCCGGTGCCGACGCGGGCGGCAAGCGCCGCGCCAAAACAGCCGGTTTCTTCCACCTGCGGCAGTTCGATACGCAGCCCGCTGACGTCCGCCAGCATTTGCATCCAGACATCGGAATGCGCCGGGCCGCCAGTGACGCGCAGGGTGTGCACATCAGTAAAACGTTCGCGCATCCGGTTGAGATGGGTCATATGGCTGAATACCACCCCTTCATAAATGGCCTGCAACAGGTGTGCGCGGGTGTGAATGGCCTGCATCCCGTAGAAACCGCTGGTCATCTCGAGTCCGGCGTTGCTGCCGTACAGGAACGGCAGGAAAAAGAGATCGCCCCCGGCCTTTGGCAAGCTGGCAACGGCCTGGTTAATCTCATCAAACGAGATTTCTCCCCACTGTGCGGTAAACCATTCGAGGTTGCCGGAAGAGGTGGGGCTGGCTTCGTGAACGATAAATTGACCATCGTTAACGTAGCGACCATAGACATACGGATGCGCTTCACCGTCACGTAAACCACGGGTTATTCCGCTGGTCACCGCCCAGGTGCCCATCACCGCATTAAGGGTAAATTCGTCTTCGATCCCGGCACAGAGTGCGGTGGAAACCACATCAAACAGGCCGCCGACAACGGGCGTACCCGCTTTCAGACCGGTCAGTGCGGCTGTCTGAGCGGTGATCTCCCCGCAGATTTCGGCAGATCCGACAACAGGCGGCAGGGCGTGGTTGATTTCAGCGATCCCAAGCCAGTCGGTGAGGCACGGGTCATATTCCCCAAGACTCATGTTGTAGAGATTGGACTCAGAAATATTGCTCTCTTCGCAACCTTTGACGCCGGTTAAACACCAGCGCAGGTAGTCGTGCGTCATCATCACGCAGCCAATTTGCGCGTAGCGTTCCGGTTCGTGCTCTTTCAGCCAGCGTAACAGCGACACCGGATGCCCGGTCCACAAGGTTTGTCGGGTCAGCGGGTAGAGTTTTTCCGGGATGCCATCTTCCTGCCAGCGATGAACGATTTCCATCGCCCGGCGATCCGAGGACAAAATGGCGTTACCGAGCGGCTTGTCGTTTTTATCCAGCAAAAACAAGCCCTTTCCCTGTGCGGAGATGCCGATACCGACAATTTGTTCCCCGCTAACGCCGGAATGGGTAAGCAGGGCGCGAATGACAGCCATGCAGCATTGCCACAGTTCTGCCATATCGCGCTCTGCCCAGCCTGGCTGCGGGCTTAATGTGCACAGCGGCAGGCGTTGCACGCCTGCCTCCCGGCCTTCGCGGTCATACAGCCCGGCTTTCAGCCAGCTACCGCCACAATCTAACCCCAGCCAGTATTGCGTCATGGTTTATTGCACCTCATCCACGGCTTTCAGCAGATCAGCTCCCTGCGGCACATCTTTAACAAACATGTCGCGAACCTGATTCCCCAGTGCGTCGCTAAAGGCTTTGCGGTCGAGATCGGTGATGACTTCCACGCCCGCTTCTTTCATGCCGTCGATGATTTTTTGCTGATCTTCGGCAACCAGTTTGCGCTGGTAGTTACCCGCTTCCTGCGCAGATGAGATCAGCGCCTGCTGGAACTCCGGGGTTAAGCCGTCAAACTTCGCTTTGTTGATCACCACCAGAAGTGGCGAATAGGCGTGGTGCGTCAGAGAAAGGTACTTCTGTACTTCGAAAAATTTTGCTGACCAGACGACGTTGATCGGGTGTTCCTGAGCGTCGATAGTGCGCGTTTCCAGCCCGGTATAGACTTCGGCAAACGGCATCGGGATCGGGTTAGCGCCAAAGACTTTGAATGCGGCGATATTCATCGGGCTATTGTTGGTGCGGATTTTCAACCCTTTCAGGTCTGCGGGGGTTTTAACTGGTGCGCGGGAGTTGGTGACATCGCGCCAGCCGTTTTCCCAGTAGGCAAGTACTTTCAGTCCTTTACCTTCAAGTGAGGCTTTCAAATCATCACCGACTTTGCCGTCGAGCGTTTTATGCGCGTGAGCGGTATCGCGGAACAGGAAAGGGACATCAAGCAAGTTCATCACTGGTGATAACCCGGCAAAGTTATTCGAGCCGGACATTTCCATATCGATGGTGCCGCCACGTACGCCGCTGATCATCGCCTGCGCGTTACCGAGAGTGCTGTCCGGGAACAGTTTTAATTTCAGCTCGCCTTTGGTTCTCTCCTGCAATAAATCATTGAATTTTTTCGCCGCAATATGTTGCGAGTCGGTTTGTGAGGTTTCATAACCGAAACGTAAAGACTGCGCCGCCATTGAAGATGTACTAAATGCAGCCAGGCCAGCAATGAATAATGCGTAGGTTACAGAGCGTAATTTCATAATATTTTCCTTTTAATTAATCCATTTCAAAGGGAGGATGATGAGATCGGGAATAAAAACAAATACGACTAATAATGAATATAAAACCAGGACGTAAGGGAAAACGCCTCTGACTGCATCATCGAATTTGAGTTTTGCCACCCCTGAAATAACGTTAAGCACATTACCGATAGGCGGTGTAATTAAGCCGATTGAGCAGTTAATGATAAACATGACACCGAAATAAATCGGATCGATTCCTGCCTCTTTAACTAAAGGCATTAATACCGGGGTAAGAATTAATACCGTCGGCGTTAAATCCATGACCATGCCGACAATCAGGATAGCCACCATAATGACGATAAACAGCAGACGCGGTGAATCGACCAGCGGTTGCAGTAAATCAGAAACCATCATCGGCAGTTCAGCAATGGTGATCAGCCAGGCGGAAACTTGTGCCGAGGCCACCAGAAACATCACCACTGAGGTCGTTTTCGCTGCGCCAATGAGCACATGCCAAAGTGTGGCGAAGGTCATTTCACGGTAAATAACTGTGGCGACAAACAGCGCATAGAAAGCAGCAACGGCCCCGGCTTCGGTAGGGGTAAACAGACCGGAGCGAAACCCGCCAATAATGATGACTGGAAGAAACAGCGCCCAGATACCGGAGACAAAAGAGTGCCAGATTTCCTGCATCGTTGCTTTTTGCTGGCGGGGTAAATTAAGGCGACTGGCCTGCCACCACCAGGTAAGCATCAGCGTTGCACCCATCATCATGCCAGGGGCAATGCCCGCCATAAACAGCTTACTGATGGATAATCCGCTGGAAACGCCGAAGATAATAAACGGAATGGAAGGAGGAATAATTGGCGCGATAATCCCGCCAGAGGCAATCAGCCCCGCAGCACGGTTGACCGGGTAGTTAGCGCTGCGCATCATCGGCACCAGTAACGCGGCGACGGCGGCGGTATCTGCAACGGCAGAACCGGAAAGGCTTGCCATAATCATAGCCGCCAGCACGCCGACGTAGCCCAGCCCGCCAGGTTTATGCCCCACCAGTTTCATCGGCAGGTCAACAATGCGTTTCGACAAGCCGCCCGCATTCATAATTTCACCCGCCAGCACAAAGAACGGTATCGCCAGCAGGGAGAAACTGTCGGCTCCGTTCACCAGCGTTTGTGCCATGATCTGGACATCAAACATATCCAGCCAGAACATTAACGCCGCCCCGCACAACAAAAGTGCCCAGGCAATAGGCAAACCGATAGCAATACCACCCAACAGACAGCCCAGAAAAATCAGCACAGCCATGATTAAGCTCCTTGCGGTGGCGACGTTAGAGAATTGCTACGCGTGATGAGTTGATATAAATGACGCAGTTCAAAGAATGCGATAACGAGGCTGGTGGGCAGACAAGCGGCATACATCAGGCCGATGGGCAAACCGAGGATCGGTGAATAATCGCTCCAGTCCTGAATTGTTTTTAGCGTTGCGCCCCAGGCCAGTGCGCCACAAATAAATAAGATTAAGGAATGGGTAACCAGAGCGACTCGTCGCTGCCATGCGGGGGAGAGTTTCTCCACCAGAAAGGTGACCTGAACGTGGGCGTTATCCATAAAAGCCACAATCGCGCCAATAAATGTTAACCAGACAAATAAATAACGTGACAATTCATCTACAGATAAAATGCTTGTCTGAAAACCATATCTTAAAATAATGTTTATAAACACAATACAGGAAAGTACGGCGAGATTAATCGCCAGTATTGCTTCAAGTATTTTTTTCATAGCTATTCCTTGAGGCTATGTTTGTCATAATTCAAGTTACATGTGCAGCAACCTAAATTAT
This sequence comes from Escherichia sp. WS3227_2, assembly GCF_046486495.1. NCBI lineage: Bacteria > Pseudomonadati > Pseudomonadota > Gammaproteobacteria > Enterobacterales > Enterobacteriaceae > Escherichia > Escherichia sp. WS3227_2. The sequence goes on along the minus strand of NZ_JBJQLG010000007.1, from coordinate 274,367 downwards.
TAATATAGTTAGAGCAATAACATTACCCAGGCGTTCTGGCGTAGACGATTATTCGATTAATTCAGCGCTGTTAATGCGACTTTAACCACAATTTTTCGTATCTCAGAGGCTGTTTGCAGAATACAACCTGGTCGATGAACATCCTGCGGGAAGAAAATAGCGTAGCTGCCCGGTATCATTTCTATAAATGATTCATGTTCACTATCGTGATAAAAAATAATATCGCGCTGATCTAATAGTGATTCGCTGACTTTATTATTTCCCGTATCAATAGCTATGCCGATTTTCTCTTCACCCCACGCCAGAAACTGAATATCGATATACCGACGATGCACTTCCGGACGGTTTTCGATTTTATCTCGCGTCGTTAAGTCGATAATTTGCGCATAAATATTCTTGCCGTCGATTTCGACAACACCCGGCTCCAGGGCGTTGAAATCGGTAGCGCGCAGAAAATCGAGCGCCTTTTCAATGGCGGCAGGCAAACGGCACGGATTGGGTTGCGCGATATGTCCAAAAATCATGACTTATCTCCTCATAACGCCTGGATTTTGGCCCACACGCTGTCATCAACGGTGATGCCGTTACGGCGGTTTTCGGCCAGCAGGGTAGTAAATTCGTGGCCGGGTAAGCGGATGGCCTGGTTTTCGTCAGCGCGTTCAGCGGTAGTAACGTAATCCATGATGCGTTGCAGCTTTGCATCGCGGGTGGGGCCGTCGATCAATTTATCCACTTCGATGGCGATAAAGATTTGCGAAACGCCGTATTCGTCGCTGTTGTCCTGGGTGACTTCGGCAACCGATGCGCCGTCGGAAAGGAGAGTGGCGATCATATCCAGCACAATCGACATGCCAGAACCTTTCCAGTAGCCCATCGGCAAAATGCGGCGATTCTTCTCGATAACGCCAGGTTCTTTGGTCAAATTGCCCTCATCATCAAAGCCACCATCAACCGGGAGCTGACGACCTGCCAGACGGTTAACTTCTAACATGCCGTAAGAGAACATCGACATCGACATATCGACCATGGTGATTGGGGTAGAAGGAATGGCGACGATCAGCGGGTTGGTGCCGATGCGACACTCTTTTGCGCCCCACGGCGGCATTACGGCGATGGAGTTGGTCCAGCAAATGCCAATATAGCCTTTTTCCGCCGCCTGCCAGCCGTAGCTGCCGCCGCGCATCCAGTGGTTGGCATTACGTAGTGCCACCAGACCAATACCGTGATCGGCAGCCAGTTCAATGGCGCGATCCATCATCTTTTTCGCTGTCAGGTTACCGATCGAACGCTGAGCGTCCCACTGTTCAATTGCGCCGAGGCTGGTTATACGTTTGGGTTGGGCATCGGGAATGATATCGCCGTTTTCCAGTTGTTGAATGAAACGAGGGAAACGGTTGACGCCGTGAGAATAAACGCCGGATTCGGTGGTGCGGGCGAACATTTCGGCACAGGCATCAGCCGTTTCGCTGTCAACGCCGCGTGAAATTAAGACTCGATTAAAGGCTGCTTTTAACTGCTCAAATGTCACTTTCATCCCTGGCTTCCTTGTTTTTTTGATCGCTTTTTTGGCTTAAAATTTCAATATGCGAAATCTAATTTCAAATATATCGATCGCTTTTTAACAAAGCAATCTGATTGATGAATTTCAAAAAACTTAAAAATCAAGTGGTTATAAATTATCTGTCGAGATCGTGAACTACGACACACTTTGCGCTACCATCAGGACGCGACAAAATGGGGAAAGAAGTGATGGGAAAAAAAGAGAACGAGATGGCGCAGGAAAAAGAGCGTCCAGCCGGAAGCCAGAGTCTGTTTCGCGGGTTGATGCTGATTGAGATTTTGAGCAACTATCCAAACGGTTGTCCGTTGGCGCATCTTTCGGAACTGGCTGGTTTAAATAAGAGTACCGTCCATCGCTTATTGCAGGGATTACAGTCCTGCGGCTATGTGACCACCGCGCCCGCCGCAGGGAGTTACCGCCTGACTACCAAATTTATTGCCGTCGGGCAGAAGGCGCTGTCTTCGCTGAATATCATTCATATCGCCGCTCCGCATCTTGAGGCACTGAACATCGCCACTGGTGAAACCATTAACTTCTCCAGCCGCGAAGACGATCACGCTATTTTGATTTATAAGCTGGAACCCACAACTGGGATGCTGCGAACCCGTGCCTATATAGGCCAGCATATGCCGCTCTACTGTTCCGCAATGGGCAAGATCTACATGGCGTTTGGTCACCCGGACTACGTGAAGTCATACTGGAAAAGCCATCAGAATGAGATCCAGCCGTTAACCCGCAATACCATTACCGAGCTGCCCGCGATGTTCGACGAACTGGCGCACATTCGTGAAAGCGGAGCGGCGATGGACAGAGAAGAAAACGAACTCGGCGTCTCCTGTATTGCTGTTCCGGTGTTTGATATTCATGGGCGGGTGCCGTACGCCGTGTCGATTTCGCTTTCGACATCACGTCTGAAACAGGTGGGGGAGAAAAATCTCCTGAAACCACTGCGTGAAACCGCGCAGGCTATTTCTAATGAACTGGGATTTACTGTCAGGGACGACCAGGGCGCGATCACATAACGCTTTGGACAAGTGCCAAAACTTTAACATTTCCTTCGTTGGATCAAAGCAGTAGAGACGCGCTCTCTGGCACTCTGCTGTTTTAGTGCAAAGGAGTGATCATGAACCGGTTTATTATTGCGGATGCGACGAAATGTATCGGTTGCCGTACCTGTGAAGTGGCTTGCGCAGTGTCGCATCAGGAGAATCAGGATTGCGCTGCGTTGTCACCAGACGAGTTTATTTCCCGTATCCGTGTTATTAAAGACCACACCTGGACCACGGCAGTAGCCTGCCATCAGTGTGAAGATGCGCCGTGCGCGAATGTCTGCCCTGTAGACGCTATTCGCCGCGAACATGGGCATATTTTCGTTGAACAATCACGTTGTATTGGCTGTAAAAGCTGCATGCTGGCGTGTCCATTTGGTGCAATGGAGGTCGTTTCATCGCGTACAAAGGCGAGGGCGATTAAGTGCGATCTCTGCTGGCATCGGGCGACAGGGCCGGCCTGTGTTGAAGCCTGCCCGACAAAGGCGTTGCAGTGTATGGATGTTGAGAAAGTGCAGCGAAATCGGCTACGACAACAGCCTGTTTGAAACGTTTTTCCGGCGTTTTTTAACGCAGGAATAGTGCGCTTTGTTTATGCCGGATGCGGCTTAAACGCCTTATCCGGCCTACAAATTTTTCCAAATTCAATATATTGCAGAAATCATGTAGGCCTGATAAGCGTAGCGCATCAGGCAATTTTTAATGACTTTCAGCCCAGGCGCGTTCAATCTCTTCCGCCAGAATCTTCACCCCTGCTTCAATTTTATCCGGCTCCGGTACGTAGTTCATGCGCATACATTGATGCGTATGCGGCCACGGTTTATCCAGCCCTGGGAAGAAGTTGTGGCCCGGCACCATCAGCACGCCGCGCGCCTTCAGACGCAGATAAAGCTGCTCGGTGGTAATTGGCAAATCTTTAAACCATAGCCAGAGGAAAATGGCTCCTTCGGGTTTATGAATCAGGCAGCGATCTTCCGGTAAATAGCGGCGAATGATGGCGATAGTCTCCTGAACACGCTGGTAATAGAACGGCTTGATGACCGTTTCTGACAGGCGCAGCAGATCGTTACGCTTAATCATTTCACACATTATCGCCGGACCAATGCCGCCAGGCGCGAGACTGATAATGCCGTTCATATTAGTGATGGCGGTGATGATTTTTTCATTGGCGATGATAATGCCGCAGCGCGAACCTGGCAGACCTAGCTTGGAAAGGCTCATGCATAGCACGATATTCGGATTCCACAGCGGGCGCGCTTCGCTAAAGATGATGCCCGGGAACGGGACGCCATAGGCGTTATCAATCACCAGCGGGATCCCGTGCTGATTCGCCAGCGCATCCAGCTTCAGCAACTCTTCATCGGTTATCACATTACCTGTTGGGTTCGTCGGTCGCGAGACGCAAATCATCCCCGTCTCTTCGCCAATGCGCAGATGTTCGAAATCGACGTGATATTTAAACTGGCCTTCCGGCAGCAGTTCAATATTCGGACGCGCAGAGACAAACAGATCTTCTTCCAGTCCGGCGTCAGCGTAGCCAATATATTCAGGTGCCAGCGGGAACAGCACTTTTTTGACCCGACCATCGGCACGGCGTCCGGCAAACAGATTAAATAAGTAGAAAAACGCGCTCTGGCTGCCGTTTGTTAGTGCAATATTCTGTGGTTCGATATCCCAACCCAACTTCTCGCGCAGCATTCCGGCAAGCAGTGTGAGTAGCTCCGTTTTCCCCTGTGGACCGTCGTAATTGCACAGTGCATCAGTCGCTTTGCCACTTTCCAGCATGTCGGTCAGTAGCGTCTGGAAGTAGTCCTGCATTTCCGGGATCTGCGCTGGATTACCGCCGCCGAGCATAATCGCGCCAGGCGTGCGTAAACCGTCGTTCAGATCTTCCATCAGCAGCGTAATGCCGGAGTGGCGGGTAAATTTGTCACCAAAAAGGGAGAATGTCATAGCGGGATATCTGTCGAACTCTGTAGCAAGGAAGGTAACAATAACGCTACATTTGCTGGGGTGCAAATCGCTCTGTTGAAGAGGGAGCGGTGCTTTATCCTGCAACGCTGATTAGAGCTGACATTTTATCCTGGTTGGCGGCTTCCCGAGGTACTGACGAACGGGAAGCCGGAAAAGTCACTGTTGCCCAGCCCAGATGACCAGCACTTTATCGTCGCCATGCTCACGAACAAAGCCGTAGCCCTGCTTCAGCGAAAGTGTCGTTTGTTTGCCCTCGCCAATTGCGGGATGGCGGGCGCGGAACTGGCTGATTTTCTGCCAGTGCGCGACGCTGGCGGCAGATTTACCGCTAACATCCTGCCAGTTCATATCCGAACGCGTACCTTGCAGCGGATCCGAACCGGTGGGGCCGAACGGACGCGAGGATTCATCACCATAAAAGATTTGTACCGCGCCTGGCGCTAATAATAATAACTCTGCTGCTTTGTCGCCCCCTTCACGGAACAGGCGGGTATCATGCGACGAGAGGTAGCTCAACACGTTGAAATCCTGCAATTTCTCCGCCATTTTCTGCCAGGTAGTATCCATCTGCGCCAGACAATCGACTGCTTTAGCCGCCTGCTCCTGATAATCGAAATTGATCATCGCATCGAAGCCGTGGCGATAGTAGTCACTTTGCATCACGCCGTGGCCCCAGGCTTCACCGGTCATCCAGAACGGTTTGTCATCTAATGTTTTGTCGGGGTTAGCTTTTTTCCATTCGCGAAGTGCGGCGCTGGCTTCGGTTTTCAGTTGCTGCCAGGCGGGCAACTCAACATGTTTGGCGGTATCGACCCGAAAACCATCAATCCCATAGTCGCGAACCCACTGACTTAACCAGTGGGTTAAGTAATCGCGAGGGGTAAAACCGTCGATGACTTTAGCGTGGGTATTCGTTTTGTTTTTATAGAACACCGGCAGACCTGAAGCGGTAGTTGATTCGGTTTTGATATCCGGCAAAAAGGCCAGCGACATAGTGAGATCGTCAAATCCCGGATTGTCGTAATCGCCGATATCGGTTCTGATCCAGTTTTTTCCCCACCATTTATCCCAGCCTGTTTTGTCGCTGAAATTAATGTAATCGTTAAAGCTATGCCAGGTTTGCCCGGCGGCAGGTTTCCAGTCGCTCCAGCGTTCCCCCAACGTTTTTTTCACTTCGTCACCAGAAAGATATAACGCGCCAAACTGATACTCCTGCATATCCGCCAGTGTGGCATAGCCGGTGTGGTTCATCACGACATCAAAGAGAATACGAATACCGCGCTGATGCGCGCTATCAACCAGCGTCCGTAGATCGGCTTCGCTGCCCATATTGGCATCAAGGTTCGTCCAGTCCTGGGTGTAATAACCATGATAGGCATAATGCGGGAAATCACCTTTTGTACCGCCGCCGACCCAGCCGTGAATTTGCTCAAATGGGGCACTTATCCATAAAGCATTGACGCCCAGCTGCTGGAGGTAATCCAGTTTGTTGGTCAGGCCGCGTAAATCGCCGCCGTGAAAAGTGCCAATTTCTGCCATACCGTCTTTATGACGTCCGTAACTCTGGTCATTACTGGGATCGCCGTTTTCGAAACGATCTGTCAGCACAAAGTAAACCGTGGCGTTATGCCAGTCGAAAGGGGCGGAGGCGTCAGTTTCTGCCCGTTCCAGCAGGAGTAAACCGTTGCTGGTGGCAGCGGGTTGTAACGTTATTTGACCGTTCTTCACTATCGCAATTTGCTGGCTGTAATAATCCCGGACGGCGGCTCCCTCCGGAAAAGTGGCGCTAACATCCAGTGTGAGCGGTAATCCATCCCATTTCGGGCATTCACGGACCAGGCTTGCTACCGGTTCGACGGCGTTCTGGATGGAAATCATCAATGTTGGTGTACCGGAGCGGGTGTCTAGTTGCAGCGTATATTCGCCGTCCCTGAACAATCGCCATTGAGGTGGCGTGTTGCTACAAGGTTGCAGGGAAAGCATCTGATTGAGTTTTATCGCATCCGCAGGCTGCCAGCACTGTTGGTCAAAATTTAGCGTTAGTGGACGCGTACCTTTGGGCAACTGCGCGTGGCTGACAAATGTTCCCGTCCCCTGTTCGCTAAAGGCGGGAAACCCCGGAGAAGTCCAGCTGGCGGCAACGGCGAAGCCAGGAAGGAGTGTCAGAAAACAGGCGGCGAGTTTCATGGCGGATGAGTCCTTATTGCTGCGATTTCAGACAGTTTGCCAGCGATAAGCCAGACAAAACTCATCCCTGAGCGGTAAGTCCACAGGATGAGAAGCAAGGGTGAGCGATCGCGCGCAAAAAACGGCTGAATTTTGCGATAAACCCCACATTTTCTGCGATTTAGCGCCAATCTGAATCGTTAACTCGTGACATAGTTTCAGATTTGGACTATTCCTTGGGGTGCTCTTGACAGCTATTTTTGATATGATTTGAGATTCAACTCTCAAATTTGTGAAAAATATAAGGTGTTGGAATGATTAAATCCGACCAGGAGACCTGATGATTTTGACTCCCATACGACGATATGGGGCGATGATTCTTATGTTACTCACTCTGGTGTTTTCGAGTGAGGTGTTAGCGAAGACGCACACAACAACAGCGAGTCAAAAGTCCCACTTAACTAAAGCTAGTAATAAACAGGTAAGCAGTAAACAAGAGTATTCTCGCAATAGTGCAAAGAGTAGTTCACTTCCTGATTTGCGAAAATACCCTTCCGGAACACCAAGGAAAAAGGCGTTTCTCCGGACTGTAATGCCTTACATTACCAGCCAAAATGCGGCCATTACTGCGGAACGTAACTGGCTGATTTCAAAACAGTATCAGGGCCAATGGTCACCTGCTGAGCGTGCGCGTCTGAAAGACATCGCCAAACGCTACAAGGTGAAGTGGTCTGGTAATACGCGAAAAATCCCGTGGAATACCTTGCTTGAACGCGTAGACATTATCCCTACCAGTATGGTGGCGACGATGGCTGCAGCAGAAAGCGGTTGGGGAACGTCAAAGCTGGCGCGCAACAACAACAATCTGTTCGGCATGAAATGCATGAAAGGACGTTGTACCAATGCGCCGGGTAAAGTGAAAGGGTACTCACAGTTTAGTTCTGTCAAAGAATCGGTGAGCGCCTATGTCACTAACCTGAATACGCACCCGGCTTACTCTTCGTTCCGTAAATCGCGTGCACAGCTGCGTAAAGCGGATCAGGAAGTGACTGCCACAGCGATGATTCACAAGCTGAAGGGCTACTCGACCAAAGGGAAGAGTTATAACAACTACCTGTTCGCAATGTACCAGGATAACCAACGGTTAATCGCGGCGCATATGTAATTGCATTTCCTCGAGCCTTATCCGACTTGTCAGTCGGATAAGGCTTTTGCTCGCATCAGGTGGTTGTGCTGAGTTACCTGATGCGACGCCGACAATTCTCATCATCGCTACAACATGACCTCGCTATTTACATCGCGATACTCTTTTGGCGTCGTGTCATATGCTTTTTTAAAAACAGAGTAGAAATATTGCAGCGATGGATAACCGCACATTTGCGATATCTCATTGATCGACAAGGTGGTTGAAATCAGCAGACTTCGCGCTTTCTCCAACTTCTCGGCATGAATCATGGCATGGATGGTTTCGCCCACTTCTTCTTTAAAACGCTTCTCAAGATTGGAGCGCGAGATCCCGACCGCATCGAGTACCTGATCCACTTTAATCCCTTTACAGGCGTGATTACGAATGTAATGCATGGCCTGAATAACGGCGGGATCGGTCAGCGAGCGGTAATCTGTTGAGCGCCGTTCAATGACGCGAACTGGAGGGACCAAAATCCGCTGTAGCGGCATTTCTTCTTTATCTAATAATCGATGCAACAGTTTTGCCGCCTGATAGCCCATTTGCCGCGCGCCCTGAGCGACCGAAGAAAGGGCGACACGCGACAGATAGCGGGTCAGTTCTTCGTTATCGATGCCAATCACGCATAATTTTTCCGGTACGGGAATGTGTAGATGTTCACATACTTGCAGAATATGCCGCGCCCGGGCGTCAGTAACGGCAATAATCCCGGTTTGCGGTGGCAGCGTTTGTAGCCAGTCTGCCAGCCGATTTTGCGCGTGTTGCCAGTTCTCTGGCGCGGTTTCTAACCCCTGATAAACCACTCCGCGATACTTTTCTTCGGCGACAAGCTGACGAAATGTATATTCGCGTTCAGTGGCCCAACGTTTACCGCTTGATTCCGGAAGACCATAAAAAGCAAAGCGGTTAACGCCTTTCTCTTTTAAATGCAAAAATGCGCTTTCAACCAGCGCATAGTTATCGGTGGCAATGTAATGAACGGGTGGGTAACTTTCGGCAAGGTGATACGAGCCACCAACCCCAACAATGGGGACGTCGACATCAGCTAGCGCTTGCTCGATTTGTTTGTCGTCGAAGTCGGCAATGACGCCATCTCCTAACCAGTCCTTGATTTTATCAATGCGGGCGCGGAAATCTTCTTCAATGAAAATATCCCATTCCGATTGTGACGCCTGTAAATATTCCCCTACGCCTTCTACTACCTGCCGGTCATAGGCTTTATTGGCATTGAACAGTAATGTGATGCGGTGACGTTTAGTAAACATGGTTCTTTTCCTGCTGAATCATGCAAAAACTCAAAACCGGTAATACATTACCGGCTTTGAGAAAATTTTTATCAAAATCAAGAACGGCGTTTGGTTGCGGAGTCCATCCATACTGCCAGCAACAGAATCGCACCTTTAACGATATACTGCCAGAAGGTCGGTACATCCATCATACTCATGCCGTTATCCAGTGAAGCCATGATGAATGCCCCCATTACCGCTCCAGCCACGCTCCCGACACCGCCAGCCAGACTGGTGCCGCCAATCACGCATGCTGCAATTGCGTCCAGCTCGGCGATATTCCCCGCAGAAGGTGAACCAGCGCCAAGTCGAGAACTGAGGATTAATCCGGCGATGGCTACCATTAATCCGTTAATTGCGAACACGGCAAGTTTGGTGCGTTCAACGTTAATCCCGGAGAGCCGTGCTGCTTCCAGATTGCCGCCGATGGCATAAATGCGTCGTCCAAATGCCGTCCGCGTTGCCATAAACATTCCGCCGAGTAACAGCAACGTCAGCAGCAGAACAGGAGTGGGAACGCCACGGTAATCGTTCAACAGCCAGATTGCGCCTAAGACGATAATCGCCGTTAATGACTGGCGACCGACAACTGCGGTAGAGGCCGGAGACTGCAAACCCAAAGCCTGACGGCGCATTCTTCCGCGCCATTGCCAGCCAACAAAAGCCATTAAGCCAAGCGCGCCAATGATGAAGCCGGTGCTGGCAGGTAGATAGCTTTGCCCAATTTGTGACATCGCGGCGCTGGTGGGGGATACAGTCGTGCCGTTGGTGATGCCAATGAGTATGCCGCGAAATGCCAACATGCCCGCGAGGGTGACAATAAATGAAGGGACTTTACGGTACGCGACCCACCATCCGTTCCAGGCACCGAGAAGCAGTCCCAGAACCAAAGTCACAATGATGGTAAGTGGCAAAGGCCAGCCTAGCCAGACGTCACAAATCGCCGCGACGCCACCTAACAGCCCCATCATTGAGCCGACGGAAAGGTCAATTTCAGCAGAAATTATGACGAACACCATTCCTACCGCGAGGATGCCGGTAATCGCGGTCTGGCGTAACAGGTTGGAGACGTTACGAGCGCTTAAGTAGGCACCATCGGTGGTCCAGGTAAAGAACAGCATGATTGCGATGATAGCTGCAATCATCACGAAGACCTGCAAATTCAGTGACTTCAGCCCGGAAAAGCCACCGGATGTCGGTACGGCCAATTTCACTTCAGACGGATTGCTTTTCGACATGATGTTCGCTCCTCAATGCGGCTTCCATCACCTGCTCCTGAGTCAGGTTATGATTTATCAGGTTGGCTTTTAGTTTCCCTTCATGCATCACCAGTACACGATCGCTAAGGCCGAGCACTTCAGGTAATTCGGAAGAGATGACAATAACGGCAATACCCTGCTGGACGAGTTGGTTAATTAATTTGTAGATCTCGTATTTCGCGCCAATATCGATACCCCTGGTAGGTTCATCAAGAATGAGGATGCGCGGGTTAAGTAACAGACAGCGAGCGAGGATCGCTTTTTGCTGATTGCCGCCGCTCAAACGTCCAATAGCAAGGTCGGGGGACGACGTTTTAACTTTGAGTTGCTGGATTGATTCCAGAATACATTTTTGCTCTGCCGCGTCATCAAGCTGGCTAATACCGCCGGTAAATTTATTGAGTGCGGCGAGGGTAATATTTTTACCAACTGCCATTACCGGAACGATGCCGTCGCGCTTTCTGTCTTCGGGTACCATCGCAATCCCCTGGGCGATGGCTTGCTGACAGTTACGAATATCTACCTGTTTGCCATCAATATAAATTTTTCCTTCCCATTGTCCGGGCCACACGCCAAACAGGCACTGAATGGTCTCGGTACGTCCGGCACCAACGAGTCCGGCAATACCCAGTATTTCGCCACGTTTCAGGGAAAACGAGACATCATTAACTCGTTTAATATGACGATTAACCGGATGCCATGCCGTCAGATGTTCAATACGTAATATTTCATCTCCGGTGGTATGTGGTTCATTAGGGTAAAGCGCGGTTAACTCTCGTCCGACCATCATGGTGATAATATCGTCTTCACTCATTCCGGCAGCATTATGCGTACCAATGTGCTGACCGTCGCGAATAACGCAAATCGTATCGGAAATCGCTTTGACTTCGTTGAGTTTGTGCGAAATATAAATACAGGCGATACCGTGCTGTTGTAGATCGCGAATAATATCCAGTAAAACCGACGTTTCCTGCTCAGTTAATGAGGCTGTCGGTTCATCGAGAATTAACAAGCGCACCTGTTTATTAAGTGCCTTGGCAATTTCAACCAGTTGTTGTTGCCCAAGCCCTAAATCGCCAACGCGGGTATCAGGTGAAATGGATAAACTGACCTGTGCGAGCAGCTTCTGACAGCGTAGCGTCATCAGATCATAATCCATAATGCCATTGTGGGTTATTTCGTTACCCAGGAAGATATTTTCCAGCACGGTCAATTCTTTCACCAGGGCCAATTCCTGGTGAATGATGGCGATACCTTTGCGTTCGGTATCGCGGATGTGACTCGCCTGAATCTCTTCTCCCGCAAAAATAATTTCGCCTTCGTAGGAGCCATGGGGATAAATACCACACAGCACTTTCATCAGCGTTGATTTACCAGACCCATTTTCCCCACAGAGTGAGACGATTTCGCCAGCATTCAACCGCAAGCTGACGTTATCAATCGCCTTCACACTGCCGAAGGTTTTGGTAATGTTCTTCATTTCAAGTAGATAAGGCATAACGACTCCACCTAAGCCAATTCATTCACGCGGCATGGAGAGAAATCACGCCCCCGCTCTGCGCCGGGGCGTAACGCTTACAGCTCGCTCTCTTTGTGGAATCCGTCTTTAACTACCGTATCTTTGATGTTGTTTTTATTCACATCGATCGGTGTCAGCAGGCGGGAGGGAACATCTTTCAGACCATTATTCAGTGTGGTATCTGCTTTTGGTTCCTGACCATTGCCCAACTCAACGGCAATTTCTGCGGCAGTATTTGCCAACAATGTAATAGGTTTATACACCGTCATAGTTTGCGTACCGGCAGCAATACGTTTAATACCTGCGAGATCCGCATCCTGGCCGGAAATTGCTACTTTCCCTGATAAACCTTGCGCACTTAATGCCTGAATTGCCCCACCTGCGGTGGCATCGTTTGAGGCAACTACAGCATCAATTTTGTTGTTATTGGCGGTTAGCGCGTTTTCCATAATTTTTAATGCGTTTTCCGGTAACCAGCCATCAACCCATTGGTCACCAACGACTTTAATTTTTCCGGAATCAACGTAAGGTTTTAACACTTTCATTTGCCCGGCGCGGAACAGCTTGGCGTTGTTATCTACCGGCGAGCCGCCCATCAGGAAGTAATTACCTTGCGGAACAATATCGACCAGGGCTTTTGCCTGCAATTCACCGACTTTTTCGTTATCGAAAGAAATATAAAAATCGATATCCGCATCGTTAATCATACGGTCGTAAGCTAATACTTTAATACCTTCTTGTTTGGCTTCTTTTACAACGTTACTTAATACCTGACCGTTATACGGAATAATGACAAGAACATCGACACCCCGGTTAATCATGTTTTCAATCTGCGACATTTGTGTTTCTTCATTGCCATTTGCAGACTGTACAAATACTTTCGCGCCGAGAGATTCTGCCTTTTTCACAAAGATATCTCGATCTTTTTGCCAGCGTTCAAGACGGAGATCATCAATCGCCATACCTATTTTGACTTCTTTGGCGTGTGCCGCAACGTTGGTAAGCAGAAGTGAGGTGCAAAGGGTGAGTAGAATGTTCTTTATTTTCATGGTGTAGGGCCTTCTGTAGGTAGAGGACAGCTTTAATAAGTAACAATCACCGCGATAAACGTAACCAATTTTTAGCAACTAAACAGGGGAAAACAATTACAGATTTTTATCTTTCGATTACGATTTTTGGTTTATTTCTTGATTTATGACAGAGATCTTACTTTTGTTGCGCAATTGTACTTATTGCATTTTTCTCTTCGAGGAATTACCCAGTTTCCTCATTCCATTTTATTTTGCGAGCGAGCGCACACTTGTGAATTATCTCAATAGCAGTGTGAAATAACATAATTGAGCAACTGAAAGGGAGTGCCCAATATTACGACATCATCCATCACCCGCGGCATTACCTGATTATGGAGTTCAATATGCAAGCCTATTTTGACCAGCTCGATCGCGTTCGTTATGAAGGCTCAAAATCCTCTAACCCGTTAGCATTCCATCACTATAATCCCGACGAACTGGTGTTGGGCAAGCGTATGGAAGAGCACTTGCGTTTTGCCGCCTGCTACTGGCACACCTTCTGCTGGAACGGGGCGGACATGTTTGGTGTGGGGGCGTTTAATCGTCCGTGGCAGCAGCCTGGTGAGGCACTGGCGTTGGCGAAGCGTAAAGCAGATGTCGCATTTGAGTTTTTCCACAAGTTACATGTGCCATTTTATTGCTTCCACGATGTGGATGTTTCCCCTGAGGGCGCGTCGTTAAAAGAGTACATCAATAATTTTGCGCAAATGGTTGATGTCCTTGCAGGCAAGCAAGAAGAGAGCGGCGTGAAGCTGCTGTGGGGAACCGCTAACTGCTTTACAAACCCTCGCTACGGTGCGGGTGCTGCGACGAACCCAGATCCAGAAGTCTTTAGTTGGGCGGCAACTCAAGTTGTTACAGCGATGGAAGCAACCCATAAATTGGGCGGTGAAAACTATGTCCTGTGGGGCGGTCGTGAAGGTTACGAAACGTTGTTAAATACCGACTTGCGTCAGGAGCGTGAACAGCTGGGCCGCTTTATGCAAATGGTGGTTGAGCATAAACATAAAATCGGCTTCCAGGGTACGTTGCTTATCGAACCGAAACCGCAAGAACCGACTAAACATCAATATGATTACGATGCTGCGACGGTGTATGGCTTCCTGAAACAGTTTGGTCTGGAAAAAGAGATTAAACTGAACATTGAAGCTAACCACGCGACGCTGGCAGGTCACTCTTTCCATCATGAAATAGCCACCGCCATTGCGCTTGGCCTGTTCGGTTCTGTCGACGCTAACCGTGGCGATGCACAACTGGGCTGGGATACCGACCAGTTCCCGAACAGTGTGGAAGAGAATGCGCTGGTGATGTATGAAATTCTCAAAGCAGGCGGTTTCACCACCGGCGGTCTGAACTTCGATGCCAAAGTACGTCGTCAAAGTACTGATAAATATGATCTGTTTTACGGTCATATCGGCGCGATGGATACGATGGCGTTGGCGCTGAAAATTGCAGCACGCATGATTGAAGATGGCGAGCTGGATAAACGCATCGCGCAGCGTTATTCCGGCTGGAATAGCGAATTAGGCCAGCAAATCCTGAAAGGCCAAATGTCACTGGCAGATTTAGCCAAATATGCTCAGGAACATAATTTGTCTCCGGTGCATCAGAGTGGTCGCCAGGAGCAACTGGAAAATCTGGTAAACCATTATCTGTTCGACAAATAACGGCTAACTGTGCAGTCCGTTGGCCCGGTTATCGGTAGCGATACCGGGCATTTTTTTAAGGAACGATCGATATGTATATCGGGATAGATCTTGGCACCTCGGGCGTAAAAGTTATTTTGCTCAACGAGCAGGGCGAGGTGGTTGCTTCGCAAACGGAAAAGCTGACCGTTTCGCGCCCGCATCCACTCTGGTCGGAACAAGACCCGGAACAGTGGTGGCAGGCAACTGATCGCGCAATGAAAGCTCTGGGCGTTCAGCATTCTCTGCAAGACGTTAAAGCATTAGGTATTGCCGGACAGATGCACGGTGCAACCTTACTGGATGCTCAGCAACGGGTATTACGGCCTGCCATTTTGTGGAACGACGGGCGCTGTGCGCAAGAGTGCACTTTGCTGGAAGCGCGAGTTCCGCAATCACGGGTGATTACCGGTAACCTGATGATGCCCGGATTTACTGCGCCTAAATTGTTATGGGTTCAGCGGCATGAGCCGGAGATATTCCGTCAAATCGACAAAGTATTATTACCGAAAGATTACTTGCGTCTGCGTATGACGGGGGCGTTTGCCAGCGATATGTCTGACGCAGCTGGCACCATGTGGCTGGATGTCGCAAAGCGTGACTGGAGTGACGACATGCTGCAGGCTTGCCACTTATCTCGTGACCAGATGCCCGCATTATACGAAGGCAGCGAAATTACTGGTGCTTTGCTACCTGAAGTTGCGAAAGCGTGGGGTATGGCGGCGGTGCCAGTTGTCGCAGGCGGTGGTGATAATGCAGCTGGTGCGGTTGGTGTAGGAATGGTTGATGCTAATCAGGCAATGTTATCGCTGGGGACGTCGGGGGTCTATTTTGCTGTCAGCGAAGGGTTCTTAAGCAAGCCAGAAAGCGCCGTACACAGCTTTTGCCATGCGCTACCGCAGCGTTGGCATTTAATGTCTGTAATGCTGAGTGCAGCGTCGTGTCTGGATTGGGCTGCGAAATTAACGGGCCTGAACAATGTCCCAGCTTTAATCGCGGCTGCTCAACAGGCTGATGAAAGTGCCGAGCCAGTTTGGTTTCTGCCTTATCTTTCCGGCGAGCGTACACCACACAATAATCCCCAGGCGAAGGGGGTTTTCTTTGGTTTGACTCATCAACATGGCCCCAATGAACTGGCGCGAGCAGTGCTGGAAGGCGTGGGTTATGCGCTGGCAGATGGCATGGATGTCGTGCATGCCTGCGGCATTAAACCGCAAAGTGTTACGTTGATTGGTGGCGGGGCGCGTAGTGAGTACTGGCGTCAGATGCTGGCGGATATCAGCGGTCAGCGGCTCGATTACCGTACGGGGGGGGATGTGGGGCCAGCACTGGGCGCAGCAAGGCTGGCGCAGATTGCGGCGAATCCAGAGAAATCGCTCATTGAGTTGTTGCCGCAACTGCCGTTAGAACAGTCGCATCTACCAGATGCGCAGCGTTATGCCGCTTATCAGCCACGACGTGAAACGTTCCGTCGCCTCTATCAGCAACTTCTGCCATTAATGGCGTAAACGTTATCCCCTGCCTGACCGGGTGGGGGATAATTCACATCTATATATATCAGTAATTAATTAATATTTAGTATGAATTTATTCTGAAATCATTTGTTAATGGCATTTTTCAGTTTTGTCTTTCGTTGGTTACTCGTAATGTATCGCTGGTAGATATGGAGATCGTTATGAAAACCTCAAAGACTGTGGCAAAAATATTATTTGTTGTCGGGGCGCTGGTTTATCTGCTTGGGCTATGGATCTCATGCCCATTGTTAAGTGGAAAAGGCTATTTTCTTGGCGTGTTAATGACGGCAACTTTTGGCAACTATGCATATCTTCGCGCAGAAAAACTCGGGCAACTGGATGATTTTTTTACCCACATCTGCCAGTTAGTTGCGTTAATCACTATCGGTCTCTTGTTTATCGGTGTTTTAAACGCACCTATCAATGCTTATGAAATGGTGATCTACCCTATCGCCTTTTTTGTCTGCTTGTTTGGTCAAATGCGTTTGTTTCGCCCGGCATGAGCAACATAAAGCTCTTACACATTCAGGAATGAAAGGAATACTGTGATGGACAACAAAATATCAACCTATTCTCCGGCATTCAGTATTGTGTCATGGATAGCTCTCGTTGGTGGTATCGTTACCTATCTGTTAGGGCTATGGAATGCAGAGATGCAGTTAAATGAAAAAGGATATTATTTTGCCGTACTGGTATTAGGACTGTTTTCTGCGGCGTCTTATCAAAAGACCGTTCGGGACAAGTATGAAGGCATACCGACCACCTCCATTTATTATATGACCTGCCTGACTGTCTTTATTATCTCTGTTGCGTTACTGATGGTAGGTCTGTGGAATGCGACGTTATTACTCAGCGAGAAAGGTTTTTATGGACTGGCTTTCTTCTTAAGCTTGTTTGGTGCAGTAGCGGTGCAGAAGAATATTCGTGATGCCGGAATAAACCCACCAAAAGAAACACAGGTTACCCAGGAAGAATACAGCGAATAATTCACATAAGCCCGGTCAGTCCAATGTGACCGGGCTTTTATTTAACTCACTAGTCTGTTTCTGTCGATTCGTTGTACCAGCATAGAAAGTAACAAACTCGCTGCCAACGTCGCGCAAAAGATCCAAATAATATCGAGTATTGGCCAGTTTTTAAGCTCAATTCCCCGGGTGCGCAGTGCATGGATAATCAAGGCGTGGAATCCGTATATACCCAACGAATGGCGGGAGATTAAGCCAAGTCCGCGAACGGTACGCGTATCAAGCGTGTTTTTAACCAGAGTCAATAGCGTGATTGCGCAGATAAAAACCATCGGCCCACAGTAAAGATACCAGGTATCGGCAAAATTTCCGCGCCACTGCAATTCATATAATGTCCCGCGAGAGATAATAAAAACCCCCGTCGCAAACAGTGCGGCGCTCCCCCACGACAGTGCTTTATGCTGTGTGTCCATCATCCCTATAGCGCGGCCCAACATGCCATAAAGGATGTAGTAAAAAGTATCGCCATTGATATATAAGTTAATTGGCAGCCATTCAAAACCGTCAATTTTCTGCGGCACTGTGTTTGGGTTAGCGATAATACCAATCACCACCATTAGCACCAGCAACATTTTTCCGCCGACGTTCTTCACCTGAATCAGCGGTGAAACCAGATAAATCACCGCAATCGCGAAGAAAAACCACAAGTGGTAAAACACTGGCTTTTGCAGCAGGTTTTTCAGCGCTAACTCCATATTGATGGAGGTAAACAGCGCAATGTAGAGCAGTGCGATTGCGCTATAAAAAAGCAGACATAAGCCGATACGCAAGAAATGGCGCGGCTGGGCGCTGCGTTCGCCAAAAAAGAGATAGCCGGAAATCATGAAAAATAGCGGCACGCTGACACGAGAGGCAGAATTCAGAACATTGGCGATATCCCATGTGACGGGGCTAACACTATGAGCATTGGTCACATACCAGGTAGTGGTGTGAATCATCACCACCATTAAACACGCTATCCCTCGCAGGTTATCAATCCAGTAAATTTTGGGCTGCATCTGTGTCTCTGTATCTGGTTAAAAAAAGTCTGACCGATAAATCATTCGGTTGGCGCACTGGAATAATCTGAGTTTTATCACTACAGCTTATAGAGGCTTAAGGAAATTCGTAAGATATCAGCCACTATACCGATATAAATAATAAGACTCACCTGCAAACCAGACGGTAATTTAATGATGATGAACTCTTTCTTTCCGGCAATGGCGCTTATGGTGCTTATGGCGCTAGTGGGTTGTTCTACACCGCCACCCGTGCAGAAAGCACAACGGGTAAAGGTTGATCCTCTGCGTTCGTTGAATATGGAAGGGCTATGCAAAGATCAGGCGGCAAAACGCTATAATACAGGTGCGCAAAAAATCGACGTCACCGCATTTGAACAGTTCCAGGGGAGCTACGAAATGCGCGGTTATACCTTCCGTAAAGAGCAGTTTGTCTGTTCTTTTGACGCAGATGGCCATTTTTTGCATCTTTCCATGCGTTAAGCCCTGCTTTTTCCCGTTTCGTACTGTATATCTTCCATCCAGCGGGTATACTGATCCCTTCCTTTAAATCCACACGTATCCAGCACGAAATAATATGCAAAAGTTTGATACCAGGACCTTCCAGGGCTTGATCCTGACCTTACAGGATTACTGGGCTCGCCAGGGCTGCACCATTGTTCAACCATTGGACATGGAAGTCGGCGCGGGAACCTCTCACCCAATGACCTGTCTGCGCGCGCTGGGGCCAGAACCGATGGCGGCTGCTTATGTTCAGCCTTCTCGTCGCCCGACCGATGGTCGCTACGGCGAAAACCCCAACCGTTTACAGCACTACTATCAGTTCCAGGTGGTCATTAAGCCATCGCCGGACAATATTCAGGAGCTGTACCTCGGTTCTCTGAAAGAGCTGGGCATGGACCCGACCATCCACGACATCCGTTTCGTGGAAGATAACTGGGAAAACCCGACGCTGGGTGCCTGGGGACTGGGCTGGGAAGTGTGGCTGAACGGCATGGAAGTGACGCAGTTCACTTACTTCCAGCAGGTTGGTGGTCTGGAGTGTAAACCGGTTACCGGCGAGATCACCTACGGTCTGGAACGTCTGGCAATGTACATTCAGGGCGTAGACAGCGTTTACGACCTGGTCTGGAGCGACGGCCCGCTGGGTAAAACCACCTACGGCGACGTGTTCCATCAGAACGAAGTGGAGCAGTCCACTTACAACTTCGAATACGCGGATGTGGACTTCCTGTTCACCTGCTTTGAGCAGTACGAGAAAGAAGCGCAGCAGCTGCTGGCGCTGGAAAATCCGCTGCCGCTGCCAGCCTACGAGCGTATTCTGAAAGCCGCCCACAGCTTCAACCTGCTGGATGCGCGTAAAGCCATCTCCGTCACCGAGCGTCAGCGCTACATTCTGCGAATTCGCACCCTGACCAAAGCAGTGGCTGAAGCATACTACGCTTCCCGTGAAGCCCTCGGCTTCCCGATGTGCAACAAAGATAAGTAAGAGGCGGCTATGTCTGAGAAAACTTTTCTGGTGGAAATCGGCACTGAAGAGCTGCCACCAAAAGCACTGCGCAGCCTGGCTGAGTCCTTTGCTGCGAATTTTACTGCGGAGCTGGATAACGCTGGCCTCGCACACGGCACCGTTCAATGGTTTGCTGCTCCGCGTCGTCTGGCGCTGAAAGTAGCTAACCTGGCGGAAGCGCAACCGGATCGTGAAATCGAAAAACGCGGCCCGGCGATTGCTCAGGCGTTCGACGCTGAAGGCAAACCGAGCAAAGCGGCAGAAGGTTGGGCGCGTGGTTGCGGTATTACCGTTGACCAGGCTGAGCGTCTGACTACCGATAAAGGCGAATGGCTGCTGTATCGCGCCCACGTGAAGGGCGAAAGCACCGAAGCACTGCTGCCGAATATGGTTGCGACTTCGCTGGCGAAACTGCCGATCCCGAAACTGATGCGCTGGGGCGCAAGCGACGTGCACTTCGTGCGTCCGGTGCACACCGTGACTCTGTTGCTGGGCGACAAAGTTATTCCGGCTACCATTCTGGGCATTCAGTCCGATCGCGTAATTCGCGGCCACCGCTTTATGGGCGAGCCGGAATTCACTATCGACAATGCCGATCAGTATCCGGAAATTCTGCGTGAGCGCGGGAAAGTCATCGCCGATTACGAAGAACGTAAGGCGAAGATTAAAGCCGATGCCGAAGAAGCGGCGCGTAAGATTGGCGGTAACGCTGACTTAAGCGAAAGCCTGTTGGAAGAAGTGGCTTCGCTGGTGGAATGGCCGGTTGTGCTGACCGCAAAATTCGAAGAGAAATTCCTCGCGGTGCCGTCTGAAGCGCTGGTTTACACCATGAAAGGTGACCAGAAATACTTCCCGGTGTATGCGAACGACGGCAAACTGCTGCCGAACTTTATCTTCGTTGCCAATATCGAATCGAAAGATCCGCAGCAAATTATCTCTGGTAACGAGAAAGTCGTTCGTCCACGTTTGGCGGATGCCGAGTTCTTCTTCAACACCGACCGTAAAAAACGTCTGGAAGATAACCTGCCGCGCCTGCAAACCGTGTTGTTTCAGCAACAGCTGGGTACACTGCGCGACAAAACTGACCGCATCCAGGCGCTGGCTGGCTGGATTGCTGAACAGATTGGCGCTGACGTTAACCACGCTACCCGTGCGGGCCTGCTGTCTAAGTGTGACCTGATGACCAACATGGTCTTCGAGTTCACCGACACCCAGGGCGTTATGGGGATGCACTACGCGCGTCACGATGGCGAAGCGGAAGATGTCGCGGTGGCGCTGAATGAGCAGTATCAGCCGCGTTTTGCCGGTGATGACCTGCCGTCTAACCCAGTGGCTTGTGCGCTGGCGATTGCTGACAAGATGGACACCCTCGCGGGTATCTTCGGTATTGGTCAGCATCCGAAAGGCGATAAAGACCCGTTTGCACTGCGTCGTGCGGCGCTGGGCGTACTGCGCATTATCGTTGAGAAGAACCTCAATCTTGACCTGCAAACCCTGACCGAAGAAGCAGTGCGTCTGTATGGCAATAAGCTGACTAATGCCAACGTGGTTGATGATGTTATCGACTTTATGCTCGGTCGCTTCCGCGCCTGGTATCAGGACGAAGGTTATACCGTTGATACCATCCAGGCGGTACTGGCGCGTCGTCCGACTCGTCCGGCAGATTTCGATGCCCGTATGAAAGCAGTATCGCACTTCCGTACCCTGGATGCAGCTGCTGCACTGGCGGCGGCGAACAAACGTGTATCCAACATTCTGGCGAAATCTGACGAAGTGCTGAGCGACCGCGTGAATGCCTCTACCCTGAAAGAGCCGGAAGAAATTAAGCTGGCGATGCAGGTTGTGGTGCTACGTGACAAGCTGGAGCCGTACTTCGCCGAAGGTCGTTACCAGGATGCGCTGGTCGAACTGGCTGAGCTACGTGAACCGGTTGATGCTTTCTTCGATAAAGTGATGGTCATGGTTGATGACAAAGAATTGCGTATCAACCGTCTGACCATGCTGGAGAAACTGCGCGAACTGTTCCTGCGCGTTGCGGATATTTCGCTGTTGCAGTAATAACGCCGTTATTAAAAAGCCTGCCATCTGGCAGGCTTTTTTTATTGCTAAATAATACAGCAACCTTTAATAATCTTCTGATGAATAAAGATTATCTCATATATTAATTTTATGAGATTTTTTTAGGATTATATCAAGGAGAAGAAACGAACTTATTAAGCTAGAATAGCCACGGGTGCTTGAGACTGTTTGTCTCAGGTATTCACCGAAAGGCAGACAGAGAAAAGCCCCACCTGACTATAAATCAAAGTGAGGCCCCTCTATGCATAGACACCATAAGGTTAGCCTCTTACTCGTTGGAAATCAACACAGGGGGCTGGGAATGCCGCAGAAATATAGATTACTTTCTTTAATAGTGATTTGTTTCACGCTTTTATTTTTCACCTGGATGATAAGAGATTCACTGTGTGAATTGCATATTAAACAGGAGAGTTATGAGCTGGCGGCGTTTTTAGCCTGCAAATTGAAAGAGTAAGCGTCTTCGGCGGGAAATTATTCCCGCCTTTCTTACGGTGTTGCGCATTCTCATTGCACCCAAATTTATTCTTCACAAAAATAACACTAGATTCTATTACGCGATCGATTATTTATTTCCTGAAAAACAAATAAAAAAATCCCCGCCAAATGGCAGGGATCTTAGATTCTGTGCTTTTAAGCAGAGATTACAGGCTGGTTACGTTACCAGCTGCCGGGCCTTTAGCGCCGCTTTCGATGGTGAAGGACACTTTCTGACCTTCGTCCAGAGATTTGTAACCATCGTTCTGGATAGCAGAGAAGTGTACGAACACGTCTTTAGAGCCATCGTCAGGAGTGATGAAGCCGAAGCCTTTGTCAGCGTTGAACCATTTTACGATACCAGTCATTTTACCGGACATAGTGTATTACCTTTAATAATTAAGTGTGCCTTTCGGCGATATGGCGTGCTTTACAGATTTTGAAGCGTTAAAGGAATGTGCACTACGAGGGGTATCAACGATAACTCTTGAAGGGACTTGCCTTACTACACTGCTTTAATGGTCTGTACGTCAAACCGTTGATGTGCATTAAGCCACGCATTGGCGGGTGATGCAACAATTATTTTTCATATTTATGATTAATCGGTTGGAAAACGGTCCTGTCATCAGGACCGTAAACAGCAATAAAGTGGATAAAAGTCTATTCCATCAACTGCTTACTTAATGCCGGGTTGGCTTGAATCAAACGCATCAATTTTAGTTCGGCACTTGAAGGCTTCACGCGTCTGGATTCCCATTCCTTTACCATGGCGACTGATACGCCCAAAACCCGGGCGAAATCATCGATTTTTAACCCTGTCCCTTTTCGTAACTGCTCAATTTCGGTACAGGACGTTGTTCTGTGCGTCAGGGTAATTTTCTGCGTTTCATCTTTAAAAACAATCTGTTCCAGGCTGCTCAACAGCTCATGCATTGGATCTTTATATTCCATTGAAAACTCCTCAAATCACACTGCGGGATCGTGAATTGCATCGAAGCTCATTAAGAATAGTCGGGAAAAACAGACACAGCGGGGTGTAGTCAGGGCATGCTCTGGCTATGATTCGATTCAGCCAGTCATTTAGCGTGACTTATAGCCACCTAACGATCTGATAAATGCCGATATATCTCTTACCACTCCCGGTTTGTAAAGATTTCGAAAATCTAATGTTCTGCGAAGGCGTAAATCTCGGGCTACAAGAAAGGCAACGGCACTATTATTTTTTAACAATGAAACAACAAATTAACCTTGTTTCATTTTCTCCATGATTTTACCAGGAAGATTACGTAGAAAGGGTATCCTGCAAGCCTGTCCTGGACTATCCTTGTCACGTCAGACACGCGTGTGTCGTTGTGCGCTTTTTTTGGGTGAAAGGAGTAAGAAAATGGCGACAGGAAAGTCCTGCTCTCGCTGGTTTGCGCCTCTTGCGGCGTTATTAATGGTAGTTAGCCTGAGTGGGTGTTTTGATAAAGAAGGCGATCAGCGTAAAGCGTTTATCGACTTCCTGCAGAATACAGTGATGCGTAGCGGTGAACGTCTACCTACCCTGACTGCCGATCAGAAAAAACAATTTGGTCCTTTTGTCTCTGATTACGCGATTCTGTATGGTTATTCTCAGCAGGTGAATCAGGCGATGGATTCCGGTCTGCGCCCGGTCGTAGACAGCGTTAACGCAATTCGCGTACCGCAGGATTACGTTACGCAAAGCGGCCCACTGCGTGAAATGAACGGTTCGCTAGGTGTGCTGGCGCAACAACTGCAAAATGCGAAGTTGCAGGCCGATGCTGCGCACTCTGCGCTAAAACAGAGCGATGACCTGAAACCGGTCTTTGATCAGGCATTCACCAAAGTGGTAACGACGCCAGCTGATGCATTGCAACCGTTGATTCCGGCGGCACAAACTTTCACGCAACAACTGGTGATGGTTGGAGACTACATTGCTCAGCAAGGTACTCAGGTGAGCTTTGTCGCAAATGGCATCCAGTTCCCGACGTCACAGCAGGCAAGTGAATATAACAAACTGATTGCGCCATTACCGGCACAGCATCAGGCGTTTAATCAGGCCTGGACTACAGCAGTTACTGCAACCCAATAAAGAGTAAAAGCCCGGGCGATTATCGGGCTTTACTCCACGCAGTCGCGGCTTAGTCCGCGACGTGCGGATTCACACAGTTCTTCTCAACCTTTCCTTGTAACGCATCAATCAAATTATCCACGGCACAGGCGGCCATGCCATAACGCGTCTCATGGGTGGCAGATCCAATATGCGGTACTGCGACGACGTTGGCCATTGAGAGCAACGGCGAATCTACGGAAAGTGGCTCTTGTTCGAAGACATCCAGCCCGGCGGCGTGAATTTCCCCTTTCTGCAATGCAGCAATCAGTGCATTTTCATCAACCACCGGGCCACGTCCGGCATTAATGAAAATGGCGGAGGATTTCATTTTGGCGAATTGTTCTGCGCCAAACAGATGATGCGTTTCATCAGTTAACGGCAGGATCAGGCAAACGAAATCTGACTCTTGTAACAGTGTATCCAAATCGCAGTAGCGGGCGTTGAAGCGTTCTTCTGCTTCTTTATGGTGGCGGCGCGCGTTATAGAGGATGGGCATGTTGAAGCCAAAGTGCGCACGTTGTGCCAGCGCCATGCCGATCCGTCCCATCCCGACAATGCCCAGTGTTTTATGGTGAACGTCAGTGCCATACCAGTCCGGACCTATGCTCGCGGTCCATTCGCCTGCTTTTACTCGTTCTGCTACCTCCACAACCCGACGAGCGGTAGACAACACCAGCGCCATCAGCGTATCGGCGACGGTTTCTGTTAATACGGTTGGCGTGTGCATCAGCAGAATTTTTCGGGCGGTAAGCGCATCGACATCAAAATTGTCATAGCCGACGGAGATCGTTGATGTGGCACGCAGTTTCGGCATTTTTTCCAGCAATGCGGCATCAACATTCTCGTTTGAACCCAGTAAACCTTCAGCTTCGGCAAAAATTGCTGCATTTTGTTCGACGGTTTGTGGGCTGAGGTTTGCCACCTGGTGAACGGTGAAATGCTCTTGCAGGCGTTGCAGTAAATCATCAGGTAAGGCTTTGTAGAGGATAACGGACGGCTTCATGCTTCTCTCCATTCACTGATAAGGCGATCACCTTAGCCTGAAATATGATGAAGGAAAACTGAAGAATGCCAGGTGATTTTTGCATCACCTGGCATGAAAGGGATTACAGCGGGCTTAAGGTAATTTCTACACGGCGGTTTTGCGCCTTACCTTCTGCGGTGCTGTTGCTGGCGATTGGGTTAGCCGGGCCAAGGCCCTGAGTACGGATGCGGCTGGCGTCCACGCCCTGGGTGATCAACGCGCTGGCAACGGAATCCGCACGCTGCTGGGAGAGACGCATGTTCAGGTCGTGCCCACCCGTGCTATCGGTATAACCAATCACGTTAACCGCCGTTTTCGGATACTCTTTCAGCACCATTGCCACGCCGGTCAGGGTGTTAGCGCCTGCCGGTTTCAGGGTCGCGCTGCTGCTGTCGAAGGTCACATTGTTCGGCATATTGAGGATAATGTTATCCCCGCTGCGGGTTACGCTAACACCAGTGCCGCGCATTTTGTCACGCAGCTTCGCTTCCTGCACATCCATGTAATAACCAACGCCGCCGCCCAGAGCTGCACCCGCTGCTGCGCCAATCAGCGCGCCTTTACCGCGATCTTTCTTCGAAGAAGAGAGCGCACCAATACCTGCGCCCACGAGAGAGCCCAGACCTGCGCCGATAGCAGATTTACCTGCTTCGCGTTCGCCGGTGTAAGGGTTAGTTGTGCAGCCAGATACCGCCAGAGCGCCACTCACTACGGCGGCAATAAGATAAACACGTTTCTTCATTGTTAATCCTTAATAACCTTTTTATTCTTTGCCACGGGTTCCGTGGCGGGAGATTATGCCGCGTGAACATGAAGATTATTCCTGGGAATACTCGGAAATTTGTAAGTAATATTTAACTGCTCAATACATCTAACCTTTCAGGAGTCTTCGGTTTGGCCAACTCATCCTCACGATATTCCGTTCTGACTGCCGCCCACTGGGGGCCCATGCTGGTTGAAACCGACGGCGAAACCGTGCTTAGCTCGCGTGGCGCGTTAACCACAGGAATGGAAAACTCCTTGCAGAGCGCGGTTCGCGACCAGGTTCACAGCAATACGCGGGTACGATTTCCAATGGTGCGCAAAGGCTTTCTTGCGTCACCGGAAAAACCGCAAGGCATTCGCGGGCAGGATGAATTTGTTCGTGTGAGTTGGGATGAGGCGCTGGATCTTATTCACCAACAACATAAACGCATTCGTGAGGCTTATGGTCCGGCATCGATTTTTGCTGGTTCCTACGGCTGGCGTTCAAACGGCGTGCTGCATAAGGCCTCGACATTATTACAACGCTATATGGCGCTGGCAGGCGGTTATACCGGGCATCTGGGGGATTATTCGACCGGCGCGGCACAGGCGATCATGCCGTATGTCGTGGGTGGCAGCGAAGTTTATCAACAGCAAACCAGTTGGCCGCTGGTGCTGGAATATAGCGATGTTGTGGTGCTGTGGAGTGCTAATCCACTCAATACGCTGAAAATTGCTTGGAATGCATCCGATGAGCAGGGGCTTTCTTACTTTTCCGCACTGCGTGACAGCGGGAAAAAGCTGATCTGCATTGATCCAATGCGATCGGAAACCGTCGATTTCTTTGGCGATAAAATGGAGTGGGTGGCACCGCACATGGGCACCGATGTTGCGCTGATGCTGGGGATCGCCCATACGCTGGTGGAAAATGGTTGGCACGACGAAGCGTTTCTGGCGCGTTGCACCACCGGTTATGCCGTCTTCGCCTCTTATTTGCTGGGCGAGAGTGACGGAATAGCCAAAACCGCCGAATGGGCGGCAGGGATTTGTGGGGTTAACGCAGAGAAAATCCGCGAGCTGGCGGCTCTTTTCCACCAAAACACGACCATGCTGATGGCTGGCTGGGGAATGCAGCGTCAACAGTTTGGTGAGCAAAAACATTGGATGATCGTCACGCTGGCGGCAATGTTGGGGCAAATCGGCACACCCGGCGGCGGTTTTGGACTTTCTTACCATTTTGCCAATGGTGGTAACCCCACGCGCCGCGCTGCGGTGCTCTCTTCCATGCAGGGCAGCTTGCCTGGCGGCACCGATGCGGTGGATAAAATCCCTGTTGCCCGCATTGTTGAAGCACTGGAAAACCCCGGTGGCGCATATCAACATAACGGTATGGACCGACATTTCCCGGATATTCGTTTTATCTGGTGGGCGGGCGGTGCCAACTTTACTCATCATCAGGATACCAATCGCCTGATCCGTGCCTGGCAAAAACCGGAGCTGGTGGTGATCTCTGAATGCTTCTGGACGGCTGCGGCGAAACACGCGGATATCGTTCTGCCTGCGACCACTTCGTTTGAGCGTAATGATCTCACCATGACCGGCGATTACAGTAATCAGCATCTGGTGCCGATGAAGCAAGTGGTGCCGCCACGTTATGAATCGCGTAATGATTTTGATGTCTTTGCCGAGTTGAGTGAACGTTGGGAGAAGGGCGGCTATGCGCGGTTTACGGAAGGAAAAAGTGAGCTGCAATGGCTGGAAACGTTTTATAACGTTGCCCGGCAGCGCGGGGCAAGCCAGCAGGTTGAATTGCCGCCATTTGCTGAGTTCTGGGAAGCCAACCAGTTAATTGAGATGCCGGAAAACCCGGACAGTGAGCGGTTTATTCGCTTCGCCGATTTTCGCCGCGATCCGCAGGCGCATCCATTAAAAACCGCCAGCGGTAAGATTGAAATATTCTCGCAGCGTATTGCCGATTATGGTTACCAGGATTGCCCTGGGCATCCGATGTGGCTGGAGCCGGATGAGTGGCAGGGCAATGCCGAACCAGAACAGTTGCAGGTACTTTCTGCTCATCCGGCACATCGTCTGCACAGCCAGCTGAATTACAGTTCTCTGCGCGAATTGTACGCGGTGGCAAATCGTGAGCCTGTCACCATTCATCCTGACGATGCCCAGGCGCGCGGCATACAAGATGGCGATATTGTTCGGTTGTGGAACGCACGCGGGCAAATTCTTGCCGGAGCGGTCATTAGCGAGGGAATTAAACCTGGCGTGATTTGTATTCATGAAGGGGCATGGCCGGATCTGGATTTAACCGCTGACGGTATTTGTAAAAACGGCGCGGTGAACGTTCTGACCAAAGATCTCCCCAGCTCGCGGCTGGGGAATGGCTGTGCGGGTAATACGGCACTGGCATGGCTGGAAAAATACAACGGTCCGGAACTGACACTTACAGCGTTTGAACCACCGGCCAGCTCATAATCCAGGTGGGTAGTTGGGTTTCATCCTGCCATGCGCAGTCGACAATGTGAAAACCCTGCGCATGGTAAAAATCTATCGCCGGTTGATTTTTTTGATAAACCTCCAGCATCAGATGGGGATGGCGCTGCTGCACATACTGCATTAGCGCCTTACCAATACCGCGTCTGACGGCCTTCGGTGCGACAAACATTGCAGCCAGAAATCGGCCTTCCATAATGCTGACAAAACCGAGAAGCTTACCGTCTTCTTCCCAGACCCAGTTTTGCGCGTTGGCAAGATAGGCATCCCGCACCAGCGGAATGCAATCACGCCAGTAATTCGCTTTTATAAAGGGATGCCCCCAGGTTGTACTTTCCAGCCACAGTTCGAGGATCGCGGGGAGTTCTGAACGTTGCGCTTCCCGAATCATGGTTTATTTCCCGGATAGCAACAGCAGCCAACCACATGATCATTCACCAGCCCACATGCCTGCATAAAGGAGTAACAGATTGTGGTACCAACAAACTTAAAACCACGCTTTTTCAGGGCTTTAGATAGAGCGTCGGAGGCGGGCGTAGATGTAGGGATTTCGCTCAACGTTGTGGCTTGTGTCACCTGTGGTTGATGATTGACAAACGACCAGACAAAGTCGGCAAACGGTTCGCCGTTCTGTTCCATTTGCAGGTACGCCCGCGCATTACCAATAATTGCCTGAATTTTCCCGCGATGGCGGATAATCCCGGCGTCCTGTACCAGTCTTTCGACATCCTCTTCCTGCATTGCAGCCACCTTCACCGGATCGAACTGATGAAAGCTGGCGCGATAGTTTTCGCGTTTTTTGAGGACGGTGATCCACGATAATCCAGCCTGCTGCCCTTCAAGGCAGATCATTTCGAACAGTTTTTTACTGTCAGTTTCAGGCACGCCCCACTCATTATCATGGTAGGCAATATAAAGCGGGTCCTGACTCACCCAGCCGCAACGTTCCATACTTTCCCTCGCTATGTACCCGATCGTAAAAATTTCAGCCGCTTTTCTTGACGCATCGGTGAAAAAGTCAATATTTAATACAGGGCTACTATGCCCGATATCCTTCATACAATGACAATAATATTGCCGAATTCGGCTCTTCCCTGGAGTCGTGTTAATGATCATAAAAAAAAGCGGTGGTCGCTGGCAGCTAAGCCTGCTGGCGAGTGTGGTAATCAGTGCCTTTTTTCTCAACACAGCTTACGCCTGGCAACAAGAATATATCGTTGATACGCAACCCGGACATTCCACAGAGCGTTACACCTGGGATAGTGACCATCAACCTGATTACAACGATATTTTGTCGCAACGTATTCAAAGTAGCCAAAGGGCGCTGGGACTGGAAGTCAATCTGGCGGAAGAAACTCCTGTGGATGTGACCAGCAGTATGAGTATGGGCTGGAATTTTCCTTTATATGAGCAGGTTACAACCGGCCCGGTCGCGGCATTACATTACGATGGCACAACCACCTCGATGTATAACGAGTTTGGCGACAGTACTACCACGCTGGCCGATCCGTTATGGCATGCCAGCGTGAGTACCTTAGGCTGGCGTGTTGACTCCCGGCTTGGCGATCTCCGACCCTGGGCGCAAATCAGCTATAACCAGCAATTTGGCGAGAATATCTGGAAGGCGCAATCAGGCCTGAGCCGGATGACGGCGACAAACCAGAACGGCAACTGGCTGGATGTCACCGTAGGCGCTGATATGTTGCTCAATCAAAATATTGCTGCCTATGCTGCGCTATCTCAGGCAGAAAATACCACTAACAATAGCGACTATCTGTATACGATGGGGGTTAGTGCCAGATTTTAACGTTATAGATACAATTGAAACCATTGGATAACAACAGTTGTGGCGATAGTGGGTGCTAACTTACTAAATAATAAATTTGGTGAATAATTGTCGAGTCATTCATTCCTGAACTAATGCATTTCATTCCGTTCTGATGGCATTTCATGCCGTTTTTCCCCAGGCATAAAGTGCACTTCGTTATGGTTGTCAGCAGAGATTTTTCCTTTTTATTACTGCAGGAATACTGCCATGACACCCTCAAATTATCAGCGTACCCGCTGGTTGACACTCATCGGTACTATCATTACCCAGTTTGCGCTGGGGTCGGTTTATACCTGGAGCCTGTTTAACGGCGCGCTTTCTGCCAAGCTGGATGCGCCGGTAAGCCAGGTCGCTTTCTCTTTCGGCTTGTTAAGTCTGGGGCTGGCAATTTCATCTTCTGTTGCGGGGAAATTACAGGAACGTTTTGGCGTTAAACGCGTCACTATGGCTTCCGGCATTTTGCTGGGATTAGGCTTCTTCCTGACAGCGCATTCTGACAACCTGATGATGCTGTGGTTAAGCGCCGGTGTGCTGGTCGGTCTGGCGGATGGCGCGGGTTACCTGCTGACGCTCTCTAACTGCGTGAAGTGGTTCCCGGAGCGTAAAGGTCTGATCTCCGCGTTCGCTATCGGTTCTTATGGTCTGGGTAGCCTGGGTTTCAAATTTATCGACACGCAGCTGCTGGAAACGGTGGGTCTGGAAAAAACATTTGTGATTTGGGGTGCGATTGCGCTGGTGATGATTGTTTTCGGCGCAACGTTAATGAAAGACGCACCAAAACAGGAAGTGAAAACCAGCAATGGTGTGGTGGAGAAAGATTACACGCTGGCAGAGTCGATGCGTAAACCGCAGTACTGGATGTTAGCGGTAATGTTCCTGACTGCCTGCATGAGCGGCCTGTACGTGATTGGGGTAGCGAAAGATATCGCCCAAAGTCTGGCACACCTTGATGTGGTTTCCGCAGCCAATGCAGTCACTGTTATTTCCATCGCCAACCTTTCAGGTCGTCTGGTGCTGGGCGTTCTGTCTGACAAAATCGCCCGAATCCGTGTTATCACCATTGGTCAGGTGATTTCTCTGGTGGGTATGGCGGCCCTGCTGTTTGCACCATTGAATGCAGTGACGTTCTTTGCAGCGATTGCCTGCGTGGCGTTTAACTTTGGCGGCACTATCACGGTGTTCCCGTCACTGGTCAGTGAGTTCTTCGGCCTCAATAACCTGGCGAAAAACTACGGTGTGATTTATCTCGGTTTCGGTATCGGCAGCATTTGTGGGTCGATTATCGCCTCACTGTTTGGCGGCTTCTATGTGACCTTCTACGTGATTTTCGCCCTGCTGATTCTGTCACTGGCGCTTTCTACAACCATTCGCCAGCCAGAGCAGAAAATGTTGCGTGAGGCGCATGGCTCCCTTTAATGCTCAGCCGTGAGCTACTGGGCTTCAGCTTCAGTATGCATCAAACGCATCAACGAAATGTATAAACAATAACGCGTAAAATTTGGGCCAGTTAACTGGCCCTTTTTACTGCTTTTTGTAACGCTAAAGTCTCTTTTCAAACTTGCATTTTTGTAAATTTGTGCTTCATGCACACTCTTTCCCCACACTTTTTCCCTTTGCTGTGGTCTACTTATTCGCGCGTGTAGATTTTACTTATCTGACTACCTCCGCACTTTTCCCCTGCCGGGCCCGAAAAGCCGTTAAGCAGGGTGTTATCACCTGTTTGTCCAGGGTTTGTTTGCATGAGATACATCAAATCGATTACACAGCAGAAGCTGAGCTTTTTGCTTGCAATCTATATTGGCCTTTTTATGAATGGCGCGGTTTTTTACCGCCGCTTCGGCAGCTATGCGCACGATTTTACCGTCTGGAAAGGCATTTCTGCTGTTGTTGAACTGGCCGCCACCGTACTGGTGACCTTCTTTTTACTACGTCTTCTTTCGCTGTTTGGCCGCCGCAGCTGGCGTATTCTGGCATCGCTGGTTGTGCTCTTTTCCGCCGGTGCCAGCTATTACATGACCTTCCTTAATGTGGTCATTGGTTATGGCATCATCGCTTCCGTCATGACCACCGATATCGACCTGTCAAAAGAAGTTGTTGGTCTGAACTTTATTCTCTGGTTAATCGCCGTTAGTGCATTGCCTCTTATCCTTATCTGGAATAACCGCTGTCGTTACACCTTGCTCCGACAGCTGCGAACCCCTGGACAGCGTATTCGCAGCCTGGCGGTCGTCGTGCTAGCGGGTATTATGGTTTGGGCACCGATTCGTTTGCTGGATATCCAGCAGAAGAAAGTGGAGAGGGCGACCGGTGTTGATTTGCCGAGTTATGGCGGTGTCGTAGCGAACTCTTATCTGCCATCAAACTGGCTTTCTGCGTTGGGGCTGTATGCCTGGGCGCGGGTCGATGAATCTTCCGATAACAATTCATTGCTTAATCCGGCGAAGAAATTCACTTATCAGGCACCGCAAAACGTTGATGACACTTATGTCGTGTTTATCATCGGTGAAACCACGCGTTGGGACCATATGGGCATTTTTGGCTATGAGCGTAATACCACGCCGAAGCTGGCCCAGGAGAAAAATCTGGCAGCGTTCCGTGGCTATTCTTGTGACACGGCGACCAAACTTTCTCTGCGTTGCATGTTTGTACGAGAGGGTGGAGCGGAAGATAATCCGCAGCGCACATTAAAAGAACAGAACATTTTCGCGGTGCTGAAGCAGTTAGGATTCAGTTCTGACCTCTACGCTATGCAGAGCGAAATGTGGTTCTACAGCAACACGATGGCGGACAACATTGCTTATCGTGAGCAGATTGGTGCGGAGCCACGTAACCGTGGCAAGCCGGTAGATGATATGTTGCTGGTAGACGAAATGCAGCAATCGCTGGGGCGCAACCCGGATGGTAAGCATCTGATCATTCTGCATACCAAAGGTTCGCACTTTAACTACACCCAGCGTTACCCGCGCAGCTTTGCGCAGTGGAAGCCGGAATGTATTGGTGTTGATAGCGGCTGTACCAAAGCGCAGATGATCAACTCCTATGACAACTCGGTGACCTATGTGGATCACTTTATCTCCAGCGTGATTGATCAGGTTCGCGATAAGAAAGCGATTGTGTTCTACGCAGCTGACCACGGTGAGTCAATTAATGAACGCGAGCACCTGCACGGCACGCCGCGTGAACTGGCACCGCCGGAGCAGTTCCGTGTGCCGATGATGGTCTGGATGTCAGATAAATATCTGGAAAATCCGGTCAATGCGCAAGCATTTGCGCAGCTGAAAAAAGAAGCCGACATGAAAGTGCCACGCCGTCACGTAGAGCTGTACGACACCATCATGGGTTGTCTTGGCTATACTTCACCGGATGGTGGAATTAACGAAAACAACAACTGGTGCCACATCCCGCAGGCAAGAGAGGCGGCGGCTAACTAAGCGGCCTGCTGACTTTCTCGCCGATCAAAAGGCATTTTGCTATTAAGGGATTGACGAGGGCGTATCTGCGCAGTAAGATGCGCCCCGCATTCGGTGATTGGCGCAGCCTGGTAGCGCACTTCGTTCGGGACGAAGGGGTCGGAGGTTCGAATCCTCTATCACCGACCAAATTCGAAAAGCCTGCTCAGCGAGCAGGCTTTTTTGCATTTGTAGCTCATGAGGAAGAGAACCTCCGGGGGCAGGGAGGTTCGATTCGACGTAGGCCTGATAAGACGCGCCAGCGTCGCATCAGGCAAATGTGCCGGCCCATTGTCGGATGCGGCGTGAACACCTTATTCGACCTACACACCACACATTTCCCTGCCAAATTTGCGCCCCATATCTCACTATCCATTAACGGATTTGTGACAGAAACCATTGTCTTTTTTTATATTTGCTTAAATCTTTTTTTGCGTTACTTATGGCTGGCGCTGGCATTTTCCGCTGTGCGTTTTAGCGTTCATGGTATTAATCGCTCAGATATCCACCTTTTCCTCAGATTTTTTTCACTAAATGCATAAAACTTAATCACCAATTGTTGCTAAATATTAAGCTGATTGTTCTGGTCATGTTGGAGTAGCACAAATTTCTCTGCTGCAAATAGCTGTTTGAAGTTTTTTTAATCTTTGTTTGTGGATTCTCACCGTTGGTGTAAATCCCGGTTGGCTGTATTGACGTTTTCACATTCTGTTGACAGATTGTAGGTCACGAGGGGCATTTTATGGAGGATCCGCACTGTTACACTGATGTTAATTAGTACGGCATCCCCACCTCATAACGTTGACCCGACCGGGCAAAAAACAAAAAAGGTCAGGCGGCGACAACCCACTGCAAAGGGTTAAAACAACAAACATCACAATTGGAGCAGAATAATGCGTATTTCCTTGAAAAAGTCAGGGATGCTGAAGCTTGGTCTCAGCCTGGTGGCTATGACCGTCGCAGCAAGTGTTCAGGCTAAAACTCTGGTTTATTGCTCAGAAGGATCTCCGGAAGGGTTTAACCCGCAGCTGTTTACCTCCGGTACCACCTATGACGCCTCTTCCGTGCCGCTTTATAACCGCCTGGTTGAATTTAAAATCGGCACCACCGAAGTAATCCCGGGCCTCGCTGAAAAGTGGGAAGTCAGCGAAGACGGTAAAACCTATACCTTCCATCTGCGTAAAGGTGTGAAGTGGCACGACAACAAAGAATTCAAACCGACGCGCGAACTGAACGCCGATGACGTGGTGTTCTCGTTCGATCGTCAGAAAAACGCGCAAAACCCGTACCATAAAGTTTCTGGCGGCAGCTACGAATACTTTGAAGGCATGGGCTTGCCGGAGCTGATCAGCGAAGTGAAAAAGGTGGACGACAACACCGTTCAGTTTGTGCTGACTCGACCGGAAGCGCCGTTCCTCGCTGACCTGGCAATGGACTTCGCCTCTATTCTGTCAAAAGAATATGCTGACGCGATGATGAAAGCCGGTACACCGGAAAAACTGGACCTCAACCCAATCGGCACCGGTCCGTTCCAGTTACAGCAGTACCAAAAAGATTCCCGTATCCGCTACAAAGCGTTTGATGGCTACTGGGGCACCAAACCGCAGATCGATACGCTGGTTTTCTCTATTACCCCTGATGCTTCCGTGCGTTACGCGAAATTGCAGAAGAATGAATGCCAGGTGATGCCGTACCCGAACCCGGCAGATATCGCTCGCATGAAGCAGGATAAATCCATCAATCTGATGGAAATGCCGGGGCTTAACGTCGGCTATCTTTCATATAACGTGCAGAAAAAACCACTTGATGACGTGAAAGTTCGCCAGGCTCTGACCTACGCGGTGAACAAAGACGCTATCATCAAAGCGGTTTATCAGGGCGCGGGCGTGGCAGCGAAAAACCTGATCCCGCCAACCATGTGGGGCTATAACGACGACGTTCAGGACTACACCTACGATCCCGAAAAAGCGAAAGCCTTGCTGAAAGAAGCGGGCCTGGAAAAAGGTTTCTCCATCGACCTGTGGGCGATGCCGGTACAACGTCCGTATAACCCGAACGCTCGCCGCATGGCGGAGATGATTCAGGCAGACTGGGCGAAAGTCGGCGTGCAGGCCAAAATTGTCACCTACGAATGGGGTGAGTACCTCAAGCGTGCGAAAGATGGCGAGCACCAGACGGTAATGATGGGCTGGACTGGCGATAATGGGGATCCGGATAACTTCTTCGCCACCCTGTTCAGCTGCGCCGCCTCTGAACAAGGTTCTAACTACTCAAAATGGTGCTACAAACCGTTTGAAGATCTGATTCAACCGGCGCGTGCTACCGACGACCACAACAAACGCGTTGAACTGTACAAGCAAGCGCAGGTGGTGATGCACGATCAGGCTCCGGCACTGATCATCGCTCACTCCACCGTGTTTGAACCGGTACGCAAAGAAGTTAAAGGCTATGTGGTTGATCCATTAGGCAAACATCACTTCGAAAACGTCTCTATCGAATAATTAAAAGCCATACCCGGTGGCGCTGCATCTCTGCGTGCAGCGCCATCCGGCAGCAATACTTCATTCCCTGACCGGCACGGGCGGGAATTGATTTGTGAGCAATACAGACACGCAGTTCCAGGCTGCGGGTCACTACAGAGAATCCGGGTTATGTTGCAGTTTATTCTCCGACGTTTGGGACTCGTCATCCCCACGTTTATCGGTATTACCCTTCTCACATTTGCCTTTGTCCACATGATCCCGGGCGATCCGGTGATGATCATGGCGGGCGAGCGTGGGATCTCCCCAGAGCGTCACGCGCAGCTGCTGGCTGAACTCGGCTTAGATAAACCGATGTGGCAGCAGTATCTCCATTACATTTGGGGCGTAATGCACGGCGATTTAGGCATTTCGATGAAAAGCCGCATCCCGGTATGGGAAGAGTTCGTGCCGCGCTTTCAGGCCACGCTGGAACTTGGCGTCTGCGCGATGATTTTTGCTACGGCAGTCGGTATTCCGGTTGGTGTGCTGGCTGCGGTTAAACGCGGTTCCATTTTCGATCACACGGCGGTTGGCCTGGCGCTGACAGGTTATTCAATGCCTATCTTCTGGTGGGGCATGATGCTGATCATGCTGGTTTCGGTGCACTGGAACCTGACGCCCGTCTCCGGTCGCGTGAGCGACATGGTGTTCCTCGATGATTCCAATCCGTTAACCGGTTTTATGCTGATCGACACCGCCATCTGGGGTGAAGACGGTAACTTTATCGATGCCGTCGCCCATATGATCTTGCCCGCCATTGTGCTGGGTACTATCCCGCTGGCGGTCATTGTGCGTATGACACGCTCCTCGATGCTGGAAGTGCTGGGTGAAGATTATATCCGCACCGCGCGCGCCAAAGGGTTGACCCGCCTTAGGGTGATTATCGTCCATGCGCTGCGTAACGCCATGCTGCCAGTAGTGACCGTTATCGGCCTGCAGGTGGGAACATTGCTGGCGGGGGCGATTCTGACCGAAACCATCTTCTCGTGGCCCGGTCTGGGGCGCTGGTTGATTGACGCACTGCAACGCCGCGACTATCCGGTAGTGCAGGGCGGCGTATTGCTGGTGGCGACGATGATTATCCTCGTCAATCTGCTGGTCGATCTGCTGTACGGCGTGGTGAACCCGCGTATTCGTCATAAGAAGTAAGGGGACATCATGTCACAGGTTACTGAAAATAAAGTGATTAGCGCACCGGTGCCGATGACCCCGTTACAGGAGTTCTGGCACTATTTTAAACGCAACAAAGGCGCGGTTGTCGGGCTGGTTTACGTCGTCATCGTGCTGTTTATCGCGATCTTTGCCAACTGGATTGCACCCTATAACCCGGCGGAACAGTTCCGCGATGCACTGCTCGCCCCGCCAGCCTGGCAGGAAGGCGGCAGCATGGCGCACTTGCTGGGCACTGATGACGTGGGGCGTGATGTGCTGTCGCGGCTGATGTACGGCGCGCGCTTGTCGCTGCTGGTTGGCTGTCTGGTAGTTGTGTTATCGCTGATTATGGGCGTTATTCTCGGCCTGATCGCCGGTTACTTCGGCGGCCTGGTCGATAACATCATCATGCGCGTGGTCGATATCATGCTGGCGCTGCCAAGTCTGCTGTTGGCACTGGTGCTGGTGGCGATTTTCGGCCCGTCGATTGGTAACGCCGCGCTGGCGCTGACCTTCGTTGCCTTGCCGCACTATGTGCGCTTAACACGCGCCGCCGTGCTGGTGGAGGTGAATCGCGATTACGTTACCGCGTCTCGCGTGGCAGGTGCCGGGGCGATGCGTCAGATGTTTATTAACATCTTCCCGAACTGCCTTGCGCCTCTGATTGTTCAGGCGTCGCTCGGTTTCTCTAACGCCATTCTCGATATGGCTGCTCTTGGTTTCCTCGGCATGGGGGCGCAGCCGCCAACGCCGGAGTGGGGCACCATGCTCTCCGACGTGTTGCAGTTCGCGCAAAGCGCCTGGTGGGTCGTGACCTTCCCGGGTCTGGCGATCCTGCTGACGGTGCTGGCATTTAACCTGATGGGTGACGGTCTGCGTGACGCGCTCGATCCCAAACTGAAGCAGTAAGAGGTTCGAGATGGCGTTATTAAATGTAGATAAATTATCGGTGCATTTCGGCGACGAAAGCGCACCGTTCCGCGCCGTAGACCGCATCAGCTACAGCGTAAAACAGGGCGAAGTGGTCGGGATTGTGGGTGAGTCCGGCTCTGGTAAATCGGTCAGTTCGCTGGCGATTATGGGGCTGATTGATTATCCGGGCCGCGTAATGGCGGAAAAGCTGGAGTTTAACGGTCAGGATTTACAGCGTATCTCAGAAAAAGAGCGCCGCAACCTGGTGGGTGCCGAAGTGGCAATGATCTTCCAGGACCCGATGACCAGCCTTAACCCGTGCTACACCGTGGGTTTCCAGATTATGGAAGCGATAAAGGTGCATCAGGGCGGTAATAAGAGCACTCGTCGTCAGCGGGCGATTGACCTGTTGAATCAGGTCGGTATTCCCGATCCGGCTTCGCGTCTGGATGTTTACCCGCATCAGCTTTCCGGCGGCATGAGCCAGCGTGTGATGATCGCGATGGCGATTGCCTGTCGGCCAAAACTGCTGATTGCCGATGAGCCGACCACCGCGCTGGACGTGACCATTCAGGCGCAAATCATCGAACTACTGCTGGAGTTGCAGCAGAAAGAGAACATGGCGCTGGTGTTGATCACTCATGACCTGGCACTGGTGGCGGAAGCGGCACATAAAATCATCGTGATGTATGCAGGCCAGGTGGTGGAAACGGGCGATGCCCACGCCATCTTCCATGCGCCGCGTCATCCATATACTCAGGCATTGCTGCGTGCGCTGCCGGAATTTGCTCAGGACAAAGAACGTCTGGCGTCGTTGCCAGGTGTTGTTCCCGGCAAGTATGACCGCCCGAACGGCTGCCTGCTTAACCCGCGCTGCCCCTATGCCACTGACAGATGTCGCGCTGAAGAACCGGCGCTGAATATGCTCTCTGACGGGCGTCAGTCCAAATGCCATTACCCACTTAATGATGCCGGGAGGCCGACACTATGAGTACGCATGAGGCCACCTCGCAACAACCGCTGTTGCAGGCTATCGACCTGAAAAAACATTATCCGGTGAAGAAAGGTATGTTCGCGCCGGAACGTC
Source organism: Escherichia sp. WS3227_2 (assembly GCF_046486495.1). NCBI lineage: Bacteria > Pseudomonadati > Pseudomonadota > Gammaproteobacteria > Enterobacterales > Enterobacteriaceae > Escherichia > Escherichia sp. WS3227_2. The sequence continues at coordinate 234,676 of NZ_JBJQLG010000007.1, read as the reverse complement.
TGGTGAAGGCGCTGGACGGCGTTTCGTTTAACCTTGAACGTGGCAAAACGCTGGCAGTAGTAGGTGAATCTGGCTGCGGTAAATCGACCCTCGGTCGGTTGCTGACGATGATCGAAATGCCCACCGGTGGTGAGCTGTATTACCAGGGGCAGGATCTGCTCAAGCACGATCCGCAGGCGCAGAAGTTGCGTCGGCAGAAAATCCAGATCGTCTTTCAGAATCCCTATGGTTCGCTAAATCCGCGTAAAAAAGTTGGGCAAATTCTTGAAGAGCCGCTGCTTATTAATACCAGCTTAAGCAAAGAACAGCGTCGGGAAAAAGCCCTGTCGATGATGGCGAAAGTCGGCCTGAAAACCGAGCATTACGACCGCTATCCGCATATGTTCTCCGGCGGTCAGCGTCAGCGTATCGCCATTGCCCGTGGTCTGATGCTCGACCCGGATGTGGTGATTGCCGATGAACCGGTTTCCGCGCTGGACGTTTCAGTGCGTGCGCAGGTGCTGAATCTGATGATGGATTTGCAGCAGGAGTTGGGGCTGTCTTATGTCTTTATCTCGCACGACCTGTCAGTGGTTGAGCACATTGCCGATGAAGTGATGGTGATGTACCTGGGCCGCTGCGTGGAGAAGGGAACGAAGGACCAAATCTTCAATAACCCGCGTCATCCGTACACTCAGGCGCTACTCTCCGCGACGCCGCGCCTGAACCCGGACGATCGCCGCGAGCGCATCAAGCTCACCGGTGAACTGCCAAGCCCGCTCAATCCACCGCCGGGCTGCGCGTTTAACGCCCGCTGTCGTCGGCGCTTCGGCCCCTGCACCCAGTTGCAGCCGCAGCTAAAAGACTACGGCGGGCAACTGGTAGCTTGTTTTGCTGTTGATCAGGATGAAAATCCGCAGCGTTAACTCACAAAACCGGGGCCGTGCGCTCCGGTTTACTCAATCAGCTTCAACAGTGGCGACAAGCATAGCAAAATGCCGTAAAGCAGAATCAGCCAGGCTTTAAATCCGCGAAGTTTTTCCAGTTGTGCGACTTTATAGATCAGGAAAAACGGAATGAGGCACGACACAATGCCATATAACGGGCTTCCCAACTGAAAGAACACCAGCACCGATACACGAAACGAAACCCAAATCGTCAACGTAATGACGATAAAAGCGCAGATCGCCAGAGTCAGCACGCGTGAATTAATTTTCTTGGTATCAATAATTCGGCTTAACAGATTGAGAATAATGCCTTTAATAGCCTCGTGGAAACCGAGATAAATGCCAAAGAATGCGGTCAGTACGGCAAAGATATTCAGCACCGTAGAGGTGATATGAATGATATGCCCAGGGATCACCTGCGCGGCCAGTGCCAGTGCCGAGATATTTTGTTCAAAGGCAGAAACGGCTTCTTCGTGGCTAATTGAGAAGGTAAACGAAAAGGCAAAAAACAGGATCACCGCAATGAGCGTGATATAACTAATTCGGTGGGTACGCAGCGCGAGCCGGGTTGCCAGTACTTTATCCGCTTCCCGTTTACGATAGGCAATATTCATTGGGTTAAGTACCTGAATAAATACCGCAGAAAAGAAGCAAAAGGGAATGGTAAGCAGGACATCGCGGAAAAAGACGGAGGCTTGCGGGAAGGCGGTTATATTGGCGAAATTCCAGTGCGGGATCATCGCAAAACCGAACACGACAATAATCCCTACTTTGACCACCACCATTGGCCCGGAAATCTTAAACAGTAATCGTTCACCACCAGACGCAATTGCCACCAGTACGGCGAAAATGGCGACTTTATAAAGTAGAGATTGTGAAAGATCGGCATCGGTTAAACCGAAGGTTTTCAGGTACGAGGCGCTGTCGAAAACCACGGAGAGAGAGTAGATAAAAATCCCGTGGATAATCATCAAAAAGTAGATAACCCCGAGGAAAATTCCCCAGTTCTTCCCCAGGTAATGACTGATAATATCGGTGTAGTCATTACAGGAATCGCTTTCAGAAAGGGTTTTTAAATAAATGTCCTGCACTACCCAGGTGGCAGGATAAGCAATGATCGCTGCGGTAATAAATACCCAAATTCCCTTCAAGCCAATTTGTACTGGCATCAGCACGGTTCCGGCACCAATCGCCATGCCTATGCATAATAAAACCCAGCCGAAGTCGTAGCGTGTAAACGGCATTTTCTGATCGTGTTTCGGTAGTGTGTTGTGCTGCATAAAGTCCTGTCCAGAAAGAAGTCGGCCTCGCAAAAATGAATAAACCCAGTTTCTCTTGCGCAACAGGTGGAGAAGTCGAATACGCAGTATGTAAAAAATGAGGCAACAGATTCACTGGGGAGGTCGCGAGGAGGCGCAATTCTACAAAATTGCGCATTTCACTACCAGTCTGGAGTCAGCCCGGATATGAACTGCAACTATTGCAAATAAAGAAATTAAGCTGGAAGGCATCACGCAATGAGGAAGATTGCCGGGTGCTGACGGTAAAAAGCAATCGTAGAATCAGCGGCAAGCCGGAAAGGTTCCGGTGAGGCGCAATGTTGCGGGGGCTTTATCCCTGGTGGCATTGGTTGCTGGAGAGAGAAAACCCCCGCACGTTGCAGGTATGCACCTGACAACATCACGGGGGCCATTCTTGAACCTACACAACTCAAGAATAGCCGCGAAACGTTGTCATTACAACAGAGGCGGCTATATGACGCTCGCAGAGCTGGGCATGGCCTTCTGGCACGATTTAGCGGCTCCGGTCATTGCTGGCATTCTTGCCAGCATGATCGTGAACTGGCTGAACAAGCGGAAGTAACGTGTCATGCGGGCGTCAGGCTGCCGTAATGGCAATTTGCGCCCGGATCAGGCCGCAGGGGTGAAACTCTGCGGCCTTTTTCGTAAGAAAAATGCAACGGTTGCAAGCGGATAATATTCTGCGGAATGCGCAGCACAGAGTGAAGACGTGATGGATTCCGGAACAGAAAAACAGTCGTAGAATCAGCGGCAAGCCGGAAAGGTTCCGGTGAGGCGCAATGTTGCGGGGGCTTAATCCCTGGTGGCATTGGTTGCTGGAGAGAGAAAACCCCCGCACGTTGCAGGTATGCACCTGACAACATCACGGGGGCCATTCTTGAACCTGAACAACTCAAGAATAGCCGCGAAACGTTGTCATTACAACACAGGCGGCTATATGACGCTCGCAGAACTGGGCATGGCCTTCTGGCATGATTTAGCGGCTCCGGTCATTGCTGGCATTCTTGCCAGTATGATCGTGAACTGGCTGAATAAGCGGAAGTAACGTGTCATGCGGGCGTCAGGCTGCCGTAATGGCAATTTGCGCCCGGACCAGGCCGCAGGGGTGAAACTCTGCGGCCTTTTTCGTGCTTACTGCGGGTAAGGCACCCAGTCGCCGCCGTTCAGGCGAACGTACGGTTTATCCTGGTATTGAATAACTACTGCATTTGAGTTCTCGGAGACCGGTGCTGTTTGTGGCAACCCACTGGTGAGTTTTTTCCAGTCAACATTGTCTTCGGAGAAAATCTTGCCATCAAGAACGCGAACCACCAGATCGGAGATAGCCAGGAAGCTGCTCGGTTGGTCGATGACAATCGGTGCCCCCTGATGTGGTGCCTTCATGCCGAAGAATTTCACCCCAACGGGGACGTCTGTGATAGACGGGCTAGGGATATCACGTAGACCAGATACCTGCATTCTGTCGCCCTTCAGCGCGCCACCGTGTTCCGGCACCACTACCACCATCACTTTACGACCCGATTTCTCCAGTTCAGTAAAGAAGGCTTCCAGCTCATCAAAGAATTTCTGTGCTCGTGCTTTGTAATCCGCTGTTTTGCTGACGCCCGGATAATGGTTGCCGTCATGCAGTGGAAGTGTGTTGTAGAACGTAGCACTACGGCTGTTTTTATCTTTTTCGGTAACGTCCAGCCAGCGGTTAAGCACGGCGGTATCGTCATAAACCGGCGAACCATCAAAGCCCAGCAAAATAACCGGCAGATTTGTTTGATCCATCAATTCGGTCTGCATGCCGCCATTTTCGCGAACTTCTTTCAAAAAACCGCCGAACTGGCCGTTATGTCCCATCATCAGGTGCTGTGTAAAGCCCAGTTTCGACAGGTTATCAAACAGATAGCAGTCATTATTTGCCGGTTGATACAGATTAGTGTGCGAAGTCTGCCCGCAGCTGGCGCGCAGTAAACGGATCGCCGCCGGGCCACTGTAGGAGGTGGCGGAGTTAAAGTTCTTGAACTCAATATCGAAATGCGACCACAGCGGATGCGACATCAACCCGGCGGCTTCAATATCCGACCAGGAAAGCGAACAGATATTAATCACCAGTAGTTCAAATGGCTGAGCATCAGCGGGCAGTGAAGACGGGAAGGTCGATTTACGTTTCGCCTCCGCGTTATAGAAATTATTCAGCCAGGCGTTAAGGTTCGCCGTTGTTGGCGGTGCAGTTTGTGCGGGCATATCACCCACTACCGGTGCGCCACCCGTCGCGGCAACGGTTGCCGCTGCGTTACCACCCGTCGTTGTTACAGTGGTCGTCGGTTGACCGGCTGGCCACAAGGAGAAACTTGGTCCCGCCAGGGTAAGTACGTTCAGCCATAGCAGAATGGCAACCACAAAAACGGTAATGCGAATCCATTGTGACAGGAATAACCAGGCCACTAATAAAACAAAAATGGCCCCAATCATCTGCCAGTTAATAAAGCGTGTGACAAGGTCGATTAAATAATCGGTACTGAACCCCGCCACCTGCGAACCCTGGCTCATTATGCTTTCCGGGCCAGGCAACCAGGTGTCATGCCAGAACAAAGCAAAGCCGATCGGCAGGGCAATCCAGTGGCGTAAGCGATGCAGGCTGTAGCGCGGAATGGGCATCAGCAGAAACGCGGCAAACACCAGATTGAGGAGCGGATGGAAGTTAAGATATCCCGCCCACAACAGGCCGAACTTAACCAGAAAATAGAAGTTCCAGCCGGAAAGACCGCGCCAGTATTGCCAGAGGGAAGAAGGCATGGCGGTATTTTGCGTAAATTGAGTCATTTTTTGGTTGCCCTGGCTTTTTCCGTGCGGCGTAACGTCCCGGCCGGTTTAACATAACGAGGTTTAGCAAAGAACAAACGTAAGGTGTCGCGAATGCGTCGCAAAGAGTGCCGCGCCAGATAGCCCAGCGGGAAAAATATCAGTGCGCAAACGACAATAATTTCAATGATATCGCTGATGGTCATCATGATGAGCGCTCCACAGCATCATCTAACAGTCGCATTGGTTCTGGTATTCGTCGCCAGTGGCGACCATCGTGCTCGGCATTGATGACCGGTTTAGAACTTTGCGTTAAAGGCAGCGGCATGCCCCATTGTTCTGGGGCAAGCAGGCGCATCTGCACCAGCTCGGCACTGATTTGATCATCTTCAAACCAGACCATACGGTTTGAGAAAATGTCGCCAGTCGGCAATGGGAAAATATGATTCAACGCGGTATCCAGATCGTTAATCCGACAGAATGAGAGAAACAGCACCAGCCGATTACCGCCAATAGTCATGATATCGCCGGTGCGGTTAGGGCGACACAGCGTCAGGGCTTGCTCAACGCGGATACCCGGTACCGGACGTAGGGCAACCAGAACGCCTTTACCGTGGGCAGGTAATAGAGGGTTATTCATCATGTTGTTGACGGCATTACAGAATACATCCCACTTCTGGAAACCACGCAGTTTGAGCGGCTGGGTCATTGACAGCAAGGTAGTGATATCTTCCGGCACATAGCGACTAAACTTCTGCCCTTGCACGCTTTCGATCATCGTCAGACAACGGGAGAGAGGCGCATTCCACGGAATAACCATATTTGCACCGCAGGCCAATAACAAACGTTCATCGGTGGCGCGCAGGCTTGCGGTATTTTCCCGTACGAGGATTTTCATCGCACTACCGCGCTGGCGACGCAGAGTATGAATGCTGCGGGCCAGTGGCTCGATTTGCGCATTTTGTTGTAAAGAAAAGACCACCGTCGCCGCCTGAGCGGTACGGGCTTCATTGAACAGGACTTCGTTATTGTTGAACAGTTGCCAGTGTTCCGATAGCGGCGGCGCACCTTCCAGCACAGCAACATTACTCAGAATGCGTTTTTCGTCGCTGCGTGGTTGGATCTCCGCCTCTTCGCTTTGAACTAATGTCCAGATACCATTTTGTTGCTGAACGCTAAGCTGCTGACGGGCGCTGACCCCTTTTTCGTTGCACCAGAAGGCAATATCCAGCAAATGTTGGTCGCCCTGAAAACGCAAACTGGCAAGACCAAAAAGTGAACGGTATTCCTCAAGCAACAATGAAAATTGTTTATCGTTATTATTTCCGGGATTAATTACCAAAAGCGAACAATGGTTTAACCTGCTCCATTTATTCATTTTATCCAACCATGAGCGAAGCCGCTCGGCAGGAATGTTTTGCCATGCGTTATTTGCGCAAACAAGAATAAAAAGGTAATTATGGGGATCAATAGAACACTGCAAATCACGGGCCAAATAGTATAGACCTTTTTCATGATTTAGCATTGAAAATAATTTTATTTTTTCCGGTCCTTGAGAATCATCTAATTGAAAGATTTTCGCCGGATCGCTGTCCATGCTAATGACCGCGACGTGTGCGGTTTCAGCCTGGGATGCAATTGTTTGATTCGCCAGACTGATAGCATCTTTATGGCGATCGACGTTAAACCACCAGACGCCGCCTGCTGGCATATGTCGCAGCTCATCCCATAATGATGAGATACCGATAGAGAATACAGGGTCCACAATGTCCCTCATGTCATCATTTTGTCTGATTATCAGTTTACTAGCGAAAGCTAAGAAATAAACCTACCATTGAAATTAAAACTTATCAGATTTAGCATGTGAATCAATTTAGCAGGTCACAAGACGTGTGATTTTAGTCTTTTCGTTTTTAACTTTTTTTGTTGCGTAACGGAAAGTCAAAAAGTGAGCAAATTCCCGTCTCGCCGTAAACAATAAACCGGCGAAATGCTCACGGTTAGAATTGTCTCATGAACGGTACGGTTATTTCATAGGGATCAAGCAAATGAATAACAATGAACCAGATACTCTGCCTGATCCCGCGATAGGCTATATCTTCCAGAATGATATTTTGGCGTTAAAGCAGGCATTTTCACTGCCTGATATTGATTATGCCGATATTTCCCAACGCGAACAGTTGGCCGCGGCATTAAAACGCTGGCCGTTGCTGGCAGAGTTTGCGCAACAAAAGTAGGGGATTGGTGAATGGCCGTACTGGGATTGCAGGGGGTGCGGGGAGGCGTGGGGACAACAACCATCACCGCCGCATTAGCCTGGTCATTACAAATGTTAGGAGAAAATGTCCTGGTGGTCGATGCCTGCCCGGACAACTTGTTGCGCCTGTCATTTAACGTTGATTTTACCCACCGTCAGGGCTGGGCCAGAGCTATGCTGGATGACCAGGACTGGCGTGACGCCGGGTTGCGCTATACCTCGCAGCTCGATTTGCTGCCTTTTGGTCAGTTATCCATTGAAGAACAAGAAAATCCGCAGCACTGGCAAACCCGGCTGAGCGATATTTGCTCCGGCTTACAGCAACTAAAAGCCAGCGGGCGTTACCATTGGATTTTAATCGACTTACCGCGTGATTCCTCGCAGATAACCCACCAGCTGCTGAGTTTGTGCGATCACTCGCTGGCAATCGTCAATGTGGATGCCAACTGCCATATCCGGCTGCATCAGCAGGCGCTGCCGGATGGCGCGCATATTTTGATTAATGACTTCCGTATCGGCAGTCAAGTTCAGGACGATATTTACCAGCTTTGGTTGCAAAGCCAGCGCCGATTACTGCCGATGCTCATTCATCGTGATGAAGCGATGGCTGAATGCCTGGCGGCTAAGCAACCAGTCGGTGAATATCGCAGTGATGCGCTGGCGGCTGAAGAGATACTGACGCTGGCTAACTGGTGCCTGTTGAACTATTCCGGGCTGAAAACGCCAGTCGGGAGTGCATCATGAGTATCCTGACCCGGTGGTTGCTTATCCCGCCGGTCAACGCGCGGCTTATCGGGCGTTATCGCGATTATCGTCGTCACGGCGCGTCGGCTTTCAGCGCGACGCTCGGCTGTTTTTGGTTGATCCTGGCCTGGATTTTTATTCCGCTGGAGCACCCGCGCTGGCAGCGTATTCGCGCAGAACATAAAAACCTGTATCCGCATATCAACGCCTCGCGTCCGCGTCCGCTGGACCCGGTCCGTTATCTCATTCAAACATGCTGGTTACTGATCGGTGCATCGCGCAAAGAAACGCCGAAACCGCGCAGGCGGGCATTTTCAGGTCTGCAGAATATTCGTGGACGTTACCATCAATGGATGAACGAGCTGCCTGAGCGCGTTAGCCATAAAACACAGCATCTTGATGAGAAAAAAGAGCTCGGCCATTTGAGTGCCGGGGCGCGGCGGTTGATCCTCGGTATCATCGTCACCTTCTCGCTGATTCTGGCGTTAATCTGCGTTACCCAGCCGTTTAACCCGCTGGCGCAGTTTATCTTCCTGATGCTGCTGTGGGGTGTAGCGCTGATCGTACGGCGGATGCCGGGGCGCTTCTCGGCGCTAATGTTGATTGTGCTGTCGCTGACCGTTTCTTGCCGTTATATCTGGTGGCGCTACACCTCTACGCTGAACTGGGACGATCCGGTCAGCCTGGTGTGCGGGCTTATTCTGCTGTTCGCCGAAACGTACGCGTGGATTGTGCTGGTGCTCGGTTACTTCCAGGTAGTATGGCCGCTGAATCGTCAGCCGGTGCCATTGCCGAAAGATATGTCGCTGTGGCCGTCGGTGGATATCTTTGTCCCGACTTACAACGAAGATCTCAACGTGGTGAAAAATACCATTTACGCCTCGCTGGGTATCGACTGGCCGAAAGACAAACTGAACATCTGGATCCTCGATGACGGCGGCAGGGAAGAGTTTCGCCAGTTTGCGCAAAACGTGGGGGTGAAATATATCGCCCGCACCACTCATGAACATGCGAAAGCGGGCAACATCAACAATGCGCTGAAATATGCCAAAGGCGAGTTCGTGTCGATTTTCGACTGCGACCACGTACCAACGCGATCGTTCCTGCAAATGACCATGGGCTGGTTCCTGAAAGAAAAACAGCTGGCGATGATGCAGACGCCGCACCACTTCTTCTCACCGGACCCGTTTGAACGCAACCTGGGGCGTTTTCGTAAAACACCGAACGAAGGCACGCTGTTCTATGGTCTGGTGCAGGATGGCAACGATATGTGGGACGCCACTTTCTTCTGCGGTTCCTGTGCGGTGATTCGCCGTAAGCCGCTGGATGAAATTGGCGGCATTGCTGTCGAAACTGTGACTGAAGATGCGCATACTTCTCTGCGTTTGCACCGTCGTGGCTATACCTCCGCGTATATGCGTATTCCGCAGGCGGCGGGGCTGGCGACCGAAAGTCTGTCGGCGCATATCGGTCAGCGTATTCGCTGGGCGCGCGGGATGGTGCAAATCTTCCGTCTCGATAACCCGCTCACCGGTAAAGGGCTGAAGTTTGCTCAGCGGCTATGTTACGTCAACGCCATGTTCCACTTCTTGTCGGGCATTCCACGGCTGATCTTCCTGACTGCGCCGCTGGCGTTCCTGCTGCTTCATGCCTACATCATCTATGCGCCAGCGTTGATGATCGCCCTGTTCGTGCTGCCGCATATGATTCATGCCAGCCTGACCAACTCGAAGATCCAGGGCAAATATCGCCACTCTTTCTGGAGTGAAATCTACGAAACGGTGCTGGCGTGGTATATCGCACCACCGACGCTGGTGGCGCTGATTAACCCGCACAAAGGCAAATTTAACGTCACCGCCAAAGGTGGACTGGTGGAAGAAGAGTACGTCGACTGGGTGATCTCGCGGCCCTACATCTTCCTTGTTCTGCTCAACCTGGTGGGCGTTGCGGTAGGCATCTGGCGCTACTTCTATGGCCCGCCAACCGAGATGCTCACCGTGGTCGTCAGTATGGTGTGGGTATTCTACAACCTGATTGTTCTTGGCGGCGCAGTTGCGGTATCGGTAGAAAGCAAACAGGTACGCCGATCGCACCGCGTGGAGATGACGATGCCCGCGGCAATTGCCCGCGAAGATGGTCACCTCTTCTCATGTACCGTTCAGGATTTCTCCGACGGTGGTTTGGGGATCAAGATCAACGGTCAGGCGCAGATTCTGGAAGGGCAGAAAGTGAATCTGTTGCTTAAACGCGGTCAGCAGGAATACGTCTTCCCCACCCAGGTGGCGCGCGTGATGGGTAATGAAGTTGGGCTGAAATTAATGCCGCTCACCACCCAGCAACATATCGATTTTGTGCAGTGTACGTTTGCCCGTGCGGATACATGGGCGCTCTGGCAGGACAGCTATCCGGAAGATAAGCCGCTGGAAAGTCTGCTGGATATTCTGAAGCTCGGCTTCCGTGGCTACCGCCATCTGGCGGAGTTTGCGCCTTCTTCGGTGAAGGGCATATTCCGTGTGCTGACTTCTCTGGTTTCCTGGGTTGTATCGTTTATTCCGCGCCGCCCGGCGCGGAGCGAAACGGCACAACCATCGGATCAGGCTTTGGCTCAACAATGATGATAACGCGATGAAAAGAAAACTATTCTGGATTTGTGCAGTGGCTATGGGGATGAGTGCGTTCCCCTCTTTCATGACGCAGGCGACGCCAGCAACGCAACCACTGATCAATGCTGAGCCAGCTGTAGCCGCCCAGACGGAACAAAATCCGCAGGTGGGACAAGTGATGCCAGGCGTGCAGGGCGCTGATGCGCCAGTCGTGGCGCAGAACGGTCCTTCGCGTGATGTGAAGCTGACCTTTGCGCAAATTGCGCCGCCGCCGGGCAGCATGGTGCTACGTGGCATTAACCCGAACGGCAGCATTGAGTTTGGTATGCGCAGCGATGAAGTGGTGACGAAGGCGATGCTCAACCTCGAATACACGCCATCGCCATCGTTACTGCCTGTCCAGTCGCAGTTAAAGGTTTATCTCAATGATGAACTGATGGGCGTGCTGCCAGTGACCAAAGAACAGTTGGGTAAAAAAACGCTGGCACAAATGCCCATTAACCCACTGTTTATTACCGACTTCAACCGTGTGCGGCTGGAGTTTGTCGGTCATTATCAGGACGTGTGCGAAAACCCGGCCAGCACCACGCTTTGGCTGGATGTTGGGCGGAGCAGTGGACTGGATCTGACCTATCAGACCCTGAATGTGAAGAATGATCTGTCACACTTCCCGGTACCATTCTTTGACCCGCGTGATAACCGCACCAACACCTTGCCGATGGTCTTTGCGGGTGCGCCGGATGTTGGGCTGCAACAAGCATCTGCCATTGTCGCCTCGTGGTTTGGTTCGCGTTCTGGCTGGCGTGGGCAGAACTTCCCGGTGCTCTATAACCAACTGCCGGATCGCAATGCCATTGTCTTTGCAACCAACGACAAACGGCCGGACTTCCTGCGCGATCATCCGGCGGTAAAAGCCCCGGTAATTGAGATGATCAACCATCCGCAGAATCCTTACGTCAAACTGCTGGTGGTGTTTGGTCGTGACGACAAAGACCTGTTGCAGGCAGCGAAAGGTATCGCTCAGGGTAACATCCTGTTCCGTGGTGAAAGCGTGGTAGTGAATGAAGTGAAACCGCTGCTACCGCGTAAGCCGTACGATGCGCCGAACTGGGTGCGTACCGATCGTCCGGTCACCTTTGGTGAACTGAAAACCTATGAAGAACAGTTGCAATCCAGCGGTCTTGAGCCAGCAGCGATTAATGTTTCGCTAAACCTGCCGCCAGATCTCTACCTGATGCGCAGTACCGGCATTGATATGGATATTAATTACCGCTACACCATGCCGCCGGTGAAAGACAGTTCGCGGATGGATATCAGCCTGAATAACCAGTTCCTGCAATCATTCAATCTGAGCAGCAAACAGGAGGCGAACCGCCTGCTGCTGCGGATTCCGGTATTACAAGGTTTGCTGGATGGCAAAACGGATGTCTCTATTCCGGCGCTGAAACTGGGCGCGACCAACCAGCTGCGCTTTGACTTTGAGTATATGAACCCGATGCCTGGCGGTTCGGTGGATAACTGTATTACCTTCCAGCCGGTGCAGAATCATGTGGTGATTGGTGACGACTCCACCATCGACTTCTCGAAGTATTACCACTTCATCCCGATGCCGGATCTACGCGCTTTTGCTAACGCGGGCTTCCCGTTCAGCCGGATGGCGGATCTGTCGCAAACCATCACCGTGATGCCGAAAACGCCTAACGAAGCACAGATGGAAACGTTGCTGAATACTGTTGGTTTTATCGGCGCACAGACGGGCTTCCCGGCGATTAATCTGACGGTGACCGATGATGGCAGCACCATTCAGGGCAAAGATGCCGACATCATGATCATCGGTGGTATCCCGGACAAACTGAAAGACGACAAGCAGATCGACCTGTTGGTGCAGGCGACCGAAAGCTGGGTGAAAACGCCGATGCGCCAGACCCCGTTCCCCGGCATTGTTCCGGACGAGAGCGATCGCGCGGCAGAAACCCAGTCAACGCTGACCTCTTCCGGTGCGATGGCGGCGGTGATTGGCTTCCAGTCGCCGTATAACGACCAGCGCAGCGTGATTGCGCTGCTGGCAGATAGCCCACGCGGTTATGAAATGCTTAACGATGCGGTGAACGATAGCGGCAAACGCGCCACCATGTTCGGTTCGGTCGCGGTGATCCGCGAGTCCGGTATCAATAGCCTACGCGTTGGCGACGTCTATTACGTTGGCCATCTGCCGTGGTTCGAACGCTTATGGTATGCGCTGGCAAACCATCCGATTCTGCTGGCGGTGCTGGCGGCAATCAGCGTCGTGCTGCTGGCATGGGTACTGTGGCGTCTGCTGCGTATTATCAGCCGTCGTCGTCTTAACCCGGATAACGAGTAATTGAAGATGAATGTGTTGCGTAGTGGACTCGTGACGATGCTGCTGCTGGCTGCCTTTAGTGTTCAGGCAGCCTGCAACTGGCCTGCCTGGGAGCAGTTCAAAAAGGATTACATCAGTCAGGAAGGGCGCGTCATTGACCCAAGTGACGCGCGTAAAATCACCACCTCTGAAGGGCAAAGTTACGGTATGTTCTTTGCCCTGGCGGCTAACGACCGTGCAGCTTTCGATAATATTCTCGACTGGACGCAGAACAATCTCGCTCAGGGTTCTTTAAAAGAACGTTTGCCCGCATGGCTGTGGGGCAAGAAAGAGAACAGTAAGTGGGAAGTGCTGGACAGCAATTCGGCCTCCGATGGTGATGTCTGGATGGCCTGGTCGTTGCTGGAGGCGGGGCGTTTGTGGAAAGAGCAGCGTTATACCGACATCGGCAGCGCGTTGTTAAAACGTATTGCGCGGGAGGAAGTGGTGACGGTGCCTGGACTGGGTTCCATGTTGTTGCCGGGCAAAGTGGGATTTGCAGAGGATAACAGCTGGCGTTTTAACCCCAGCTACCTGCCGCCGACGCTGGCGCAGTATTTCACCCGCTTTGGCGCACCGTGGACCACGCTGCGCGAAACCAATCAACGTTTATTGCTGGAAACCGCCCCGAAAGGCTTTTCGCCAGACTGGGTGCGCTATGAGAAAGACAAAGGCTGGCAGCTAAAAGCCGAAAAAACATTGATCAGCAGCTACGACGCGATCCGCGTTTACATGTGGGTAGGCATGATGCCTGACAGCGATCCGCAAAAAGCGCGGATGCTCAACCGGTTTAAACCGATGGCGACATTCACCGAGAAAAACGGCTATCCGCCAGAAAAAGTGGATGTGGCTACGGGGAAAGCGCAGGGTAAAGGACCGGTCGGTTTTTCTGCCGCCATGCTGCCCTTTTTACAAAACCGCGATGCGCAGGCCGTTCAGCGCCAGCGCGTGGCCGATAACTTTCCCGGCAGCGATGCCTATTACAACTATGTGCTGACCCTGTTTGGACAAGGCTGGGATCAACACCGTTTCCGCTTCTCGACAAAAGGTGAGTTATTACCTGACTGGGGCCAGGAATGCGCAAATTCACACTAAACATATTCACGCTTTCCCTCGGTCTGGCCGTCATGCCGATGGTCGAGGCAGCACCAACCGCTCAGCAACAGTTGCTGGAGCAAGTTCGGTTAGGCGAAGCGACCCATCGTGAAGACCTGGTGCAACAGTCGTTGTATCGTCTGGAACTTATTGATCCGAATAACCCGGACGTCGTTGCCGCCCGTTTCCGTTCTCTGTTACGTCAGGGCGATATTGATGGCGCGCAAAAACAGCTCGATCGGCTGTCGCAGTTAGCGCCGAGTTCAAATGCGTATAAATCGTCGCGGACCACAATGTTGCTTTCCACGCCGGATGGTCGTCAGGCACTGCAACAGGCAAGATTGCAGGCGACTACTGGTCATGCAGAAGAAGCTGTGGCGAGTTACAACAAACTGTTCAACGGTGCGCCGCCGGAAGGTGACATTGCCGTCGAGTACTGGAGTACGGTGGCGAAAATTCCGGCTCGCCGTGGCGAAGCGATTAATCAGCTAAAACGCATTAATGCGGATACGCCGGGCAATACGGGCCTGCAAAACAATCTGGCGCTATTGCTGTTTAGTAGCGATCGCCGTGACGAAGGTTTTGCCGTCCTGGAACAGATGGCGAAATCAAACGCCGGGCGCGAAGGGGCCTCTAAAATCTGGTACGGGCAGATTAAAGACATGCCCGTCAGCGATGCCAGCGTGCAGGCGCTGAAAAAATATCTCTCGATATTTAGTGATGGCGATAGCGTAGCTGCGGCGCAATCGCAACTGGCAGAACAGCAAAAACAGCTGGCCGACCCTGCTTTCCGCGCTCGTGCGCAAGGTTTAGCGGCGGTGGACTCTGGTATGGCGGGTAAAGCCATTCCCGAACTACAACAGGCGGTGCGGGCGAACCCGAAAGACAGTGAGGCGCTGGGGGCGCTGGGCCAGGCGTATTCTCAGAAAGGCGATCGCGCCAATGCAGTGGCGAATCTGGAAAAAGCCCTCGCCCTGGATCCGCACAGCAGCAACAACGACAAATGGAACAGTCTCCTGAAAGTGAACCGCTACTGGCTGGCGATCCAGCAGGGCGATGCTGCGCTGAAAGCCAATAATCCTGACCGGGCAGAACGGTTGTTCCAGCAGGCACGTAATGTCGATAACACCGACAGCTATGCGGTGCTGGGGCTGGGCGATGTGGCGATGGCGCGCAAAGATTATCCCGCCGCTGAACGCTATTACCAGCAGACGCTGCGTATGGACAGTAGCAACACTAACGCCGTGCGCGGGCTGGCGAATATTTACCGCCAGCAGTTGCCAGAAAAAGCCGAAGCGTTTATCGCCTCGCTCTCTGCCAGTCAGCGGCGCAGCATTGATGATATCGAACGCAGCCTGCAAAACGACCGTCTGGCACAGCAGGCAGAGACACTGGAAAAGCAGGGCAAATGGGCGCAGGCGGCAGCACTTCAGCGGCAACGACTGGCGCTGGACCCCGGCAGTGTATGGATTACTTACCGACTTTCACAGGATCTCTGGCAGGCCGGACAACGCAGCCAGGCCGATACGTTAATGCGCAATCTGGCGCAGCAGAAGCCGAACGACCCGGAGCAGGTTTACGCTTACGGGCTGTATCTCTCTGGTCATGATCAGGACAGAGCGGCGCTGGCGCATATCAACAGCCTGCCGCGCATGCAGTGGAACAGAAATATTCAGGAGCTGGTTAATCGCCTGCAAAGCGATCAGGTGCTGGAAACCGCTAATCGCCTGCGAGAAAGCGGCAAAGAGGCAGAAGCGGAAGCGATGCTGCGCCAGCAACCGCCTTCCACGCGTATTGACCTCACGCTGGCTGACTGGGCGCAACAACGACGTGATTACACCGCCGCTCGCGCTGCATATCAGAATGTCCTGACGCGGGAGCCAACTAACGCCGATGCCATTCTTGGTCTGACGGAAGTGGATATTGCTGCCGGTGACAAAGCGGCGGCACGTAGCCAGCTGGCGAAGCTGCCTGCCACCGATAACGCCTCGCTGAACACTCAGCGGCGCGTGGCGCTGGCACAGGCGCAGCTTGGCGATACCGCAGCGGCGCAGCAGACGTTTAATAAGTTGATCCCGCTGGCAAAATCTCAGCCGCCGTCGATGGAAAGTGCGATGGTGCTGCGCGACGCTGCGAAGTTTGAAGCGCAGGCGGGCGATCCAACGCAGGCGCTGGAAACCTACAAAGACGCGATGGTCGCATCCGGTGTGACCACGACGCGTCCGCAGGATAACGACACCTTTACCCGGCTGACCCGTAACGACGAGAAAGATGACTGGCTGAAACGCGGCGTGCGCAGCGATGCAGCGGACCTCTATCGCCAGCAGGATCTTAACGTCACCCTCGAGCACGATTACTGGGGTTCGAGCGGCACCGGTGGTTACTCCGATCTGAAAGCGCACACCACTATGTTGCAGGTGGACGCGCCCTATTCTGACGGGCGGATGTTCTTTCGCAGTGATTTCGTCAATATGAACGTCGGCAGTTTCTCCACTAATGCCGATGGCAAATGGGATGACAACTGGGGCACCTGTACATTACAGGACTGTAGCGGCAACCGCAGCCAGTCGGATTCCGGTGCCAGCGTGGCGGTCGGCTGGCGAAATGACGTCTGGAGCTGGGATATCGGCACCACGCCGATGGGCTTCAACGTGGTGGATGTGGTCGGCGGCATCAGTTACAGCGATGATATCGGGCCGCTGGGTTACACCGTTAACGCCCATCGTCGGCCCATTTCCAGTTCTTTGCTGGCCTTTGGCGGGCAAAAAGACTCCCCGAGCAATACCGGGAAAAAATGGGGTGGCGTGCGTGCCGACGGCGTGGGGCTAAGCCTGAGCTACGATAAAGGTGAAGCAAACGGCGTCTGGGCATCGCTTAGCGGTGACCAGTTAACCGGTAAAAATGTCGAAGATAACTGGCGCGTGCGCTGGATGACGGGCTATTACTATAAGGTCATCAACCAGAACAATCGCCGCGTCACCATCGGCCTGAACAACATGATCTGGCATTACGACAAAGACCTGAGTGGCTACTCACTCGGTCAGGGCGGTTACTACAGCCCGCAGGAATATCTGTCGTTTGCCATACCGGTGATGTGGCGGGAGCGGACGGAAAACTGGTCGTGGGAGCTGGGGGCGTCTGGCTCGTGGTCGCATTCACGCACCAAAACCATGCCGCGTTATCCGCTGATGAATCTGATCCCGACCGACTGGCAGGAAGAAGCTGCGCGGCAATCGAACGATGGCGGCAGCAGTCAGGGCTTTGGCTACACGGCGCGGGCATTACTTGAACGACGTGTTACTTCCAACTGGTTTGTCGGCACGGCAATTGATATCCAGCAGGCGAAAGATTACGCACCCAGCCATTTCCTGCTCTACGTACGTTATTCCGCCGCCGGATGGCAGGGTGACATGGATTTACCGCCGCAGCCGCTGATACCTTACGCCGACTGGTAAGTTTTCAGATAGCGCCTCTCTTAATGCCGCTGCGATCGGGTATACTCGGGCGGCAATCTGGGATTTCCGGGGGGAGACAATTTGCGCGTAAGTCGCTCGTTAACAATCAAGCAGATGGCAATGGTGGCAGCCGTTGTCCTGGTGTTCGTTTTTATTTTTTGCACCGTTTTGCTGTTCCATCTGGTCCAGCAGAATCGCTATAACACGGCTACGCAACTGGAAAGCATTGCTCGCTCTGTCCGCGAACCCTTATCTTCAGCTATTTTGAAAGGCGATATTCCCGAAGCG
Source organism: Escherichia sp. WS3227_2 (assembly GCF_046486495.1). NCBI lineage: Bacteria > Pseudomonadati > Pseudomonadota > Gammaproteobacteria > Enterobacterales > Enterobacteriaceae > Escherichia > Escherichia sp. WS3227_2. The sequence continues at coordinate 216,837 of NZ_JBJQLG010000007.1, read as the reverse complement.
GAAGCTATTCTTGCCAGCATTAAACCGGCAGGCGTGGTCAGCCGTGCCGATGTAGTGCTGCCTAACCAGTTCCAGGCGCTGCGTAAAAGTTTTATTCCAGAGCGGCCAGTGCCGGTAATGGTTACTCGCCTGTTTGAGCTGCCGGTGCAAATCTCGCTGGGCGTTTACTCGCTGGAACGTCCGGCAAACCCGCAGCCAATTGCCTATCTGGTGCTACAGGCGGATTCCTTCCGCATGTATAAGTTCGTGATGAGCACCCTCTCAACGTTAGTGACCATTTACTTACTTTTGTCGCTTATCCTGACCGTCGCCATCAGCTGGTGTATTAATCGACTGATTTTACATCCTTTACGCAATATTGCTCGCGAACTTAACGCCATCCCAGCCCAGGAGCTTGTTGGTCACCAACTGGCATTACCGCGTCTGCATCAGGATGATGAAATCGGTATGTTGGTGCGCAGTTACAACCTCAACCAGCAATTGCTGCAGCGCCATTATGAAGAACAGAACGAAAACGCGATGCGCTTCCCGGTGTCGGATTTGCCGAACAAAGCCTTGCTGATGGAGATGCTGGAGCAGGTTGTCGCGCGTAAACAAACCACCGCGCTGATGATCATCACCTGTGAAACCCTGCGTGATACTGCGGGCGTGCTGAAAGAGGCGCAAAGAGAAATTCTGCTGCTGACGCTGGTGGAAAAACTCAAATCGGTACTGTCGCCACGTATGATCCTCGCGCAGATTAGTGGTTATGACTTTGCTGTCATTGCCAATGGTGTACAGGAACCGTGGCACGCAATCACTTTAGGTCAGCAAGTGCTCACTATCATGAGCGAGCGCCTGCCGATTGAACGTATTCAACTCCGTCCGCACTGTAGCATTGGCGTGGCGATGTTCTACGGCGATCTCACCGCCGAACAGCTTTACAGTCGCGCTATTTCTGCGGCATTTACCGCTCGCCATAAAGGCAAGAATCAGATTCAGTTCTTTGATCCGCAGCAGATGGAAGCCGCCCAACAGCGGTTGACGGAAGAGAGCGATATCCTTAATGCACTGGAAAATCATCAGTTTGCGATTTGGTTACAGCCACAGGTCGAGATGACCAGCGGTAAACTGGTCAGTGCGGAAGTGTTACTGCGTATCCAGCAACCGGATGGCAGTTGGGATCTGCCGGATGGCTTAATCGATCGCATTGAGTGCTGTGGGCTGATGGTTACCGTCGGTCACTGGGTGCTGGAAGAGTCCTGTCGATTGCTGGCTGCCTGGCAAGAGCGCGGCATTATGCTGCCCTTGTCGGTAAACCTCTCAGCGCTGCAACTGATGCACCCAAATATGGTGGCGGATATGCTGGAACTGTTAACCCGCTATCGCATTCAGCCGGGAACACTGATTCTGGAAGTGACAGAAAGCCGACGTATTGACGACCCTCATGCTGCGGTGGCAATCCTCCGTCCGCTGCGCAATGCCGGAGTTCGGGTGGCGCTGGATGATTTCGGCATGGGCTATGCGGGGCTGCGTCAGCTGCAGCATATGAAATCGTTGCCAATCGACGTACTGAAAATCGACAAAATGTTTGTTGAAGGCTTGCCGGAAGATAGCAGCATGATTGCTGCAATTATCATGTTGGCGCAAAGCCTGAACTTACAAATGATTGCCGAAGGCGTGGAGACTGAAGCACAACGCGACTGGCTGGCAAAAGCGGGCGTTGGTATTGCCCAGGGCTTCCTTTTTGCTCGCCCACTCCCTATTGAAATCTTCGAAGAGAGTTACCTGGAAGAAAAGTAGCTACCCCAAACTGATTACAAAACTTTAAAAAGTGCTGGTTTGTGCGAGCCAGCTCAAACTTTTTAACCTTTTTGTTTCAATTATGATCCAGGTACATTTCTGTGATGTTGTCTGGGTGTTATTTTAAGGCCGCAGGTACCCCATAACCTTACAAGACCTGTGGTTTTACTAAAGGACACCCTATGAAAACCTCTCTGTTTAAAAGCCTTTACTTTCAGGTCCTGACAGCGATAGCCATTGGTATTCTCCTTGGCCATTTCTACCCTGAAATAGGCGAGCAAATGAAACCGCTTGGCGACGGGTTCGTTAAGCTCATTAAGATGATCATCGCTCCTGTCATCTTTTGTACCGTCGTAACGGGCATTGCGGGCATGGAAAGCATGAAGGCTGTCGGTCGTACCGGCGCAGTCGCACTGCTTTACTTTGAAATTGTCAGTACCATCGCGCTGATTATTGGTCTTATCATCGTTAACGTCGTGCAGCCTGGTGCCGGAATGAACGTCGATCCGGCAACGCTTGATGCGAAAGCGGTAGCGGTTTACGCCGATCAGGCGAAAGACCAGGGCATTGTCGCCTTCATTATGGATGTCATCCCGGCGAGCGTCATTGGCGCATTTGCCAGCGGTAACATTCTGCAGGTGCTGCTGTTTGCCGTACTGTTTGGTTTTGCGCTCCACCGTCTGGGCAGCAAAGGCCAACTGATTTTTAACGTGATCGAAAGTTTCTCGCAGGTCATCTTCGGCATCATCAATATGATCATGCGTCTGGCACCTATTGGTGCGTTCGGGGCAATGGCGTTTACTATCGGTAAATACGGCGTCGGCACACTGGTGCAGCTGGGGCAGCTGATTATCTGTTTCTACATTACCTGTATCCTGTTTGTGGTGCTGGTATTGGGTTCAATCGCTAAAGCGACGGGTTTCAGTATCTTCAAATTTATCCGCTACATCCGTGAAGAACTGCTGATTGTACTGGGGACTTCATCTTCCGAGTCGGCGCTGCCACGTATGCTCGACAAGATGGAGAAACTCGGCTGCCGCAAATCGGTGGTGGGGCTGGTCATCCCGACAGGCTACTCGTTTAACCTTGATGGCACATCGATATACCTGACAATGGCGGCGGTGTTTATCGCCCAGGCCACTAACAGTCAGATGGATATCGTCCACCAAATCACGCTGTTAATCGTGTTGCTGCTTTCTTCTAAAGGGGCGGCAGGGGTAACGGGGAGTGGCTTTATCGTGCTGGCGGCGACGCTCTCTGCGGTGGGCCATTTGCCGGTAGCGGGTCTGGCGCTGATCCTCGGTATTGACCGCTTTATGTCAGAAGCTCGTGCGCTGACTAACCTGGTCGGTAACGGCGTAGCGACCATTGTCGTTGCTAAGTGGGTGAAAGAACTGGACCACAAAAAACTGGACGATGTGCTGAATAATCGTGCGCCGGATGGCAAAACGCACGAATTATCCTCTTAATCTCACCACTTATGCCCGCACTCCCTTCCCCGAGTGCGGGTGTTTGCGCATAATTGACCCCTGTGCCTGAACTTACCACCTGGGTGAGTTCAGGTTTATTTCACTTCTTCCGTGACATTTTCATGTTCTTGCGGTCTAACACGAAGTGTTTTTAACGTCATTTAGACTGACCGACAACGGGCAGTTTTTTATTACCAGGATAGTTGATCAGGGGTTCACATGCAGGGCACAAAAATTCGACTTTTAGCGGGCGGTTTGCTGATGATGGCCACTGCTGGCTATGTGCAGGCAGATGCGCTCCAGCCTGATCCAGCATGGCAACAGGGGACGCTTTCCAACGGTTTACAGTGGCAAGTGCTGACCACGCCCCAGCGTCCCAGCGATCGTGTTGAAATTCGCCTGCTGGTTAATACCGGTTCGCTCGCCGAAAGTACACAACAGAGCGGTTACAGCCACGCCATCCCTCGTATTGCGTTAACGCAAAGCGGTGGCCTTGAAGCAGCACAGGCGCGTTCATTGTGGCAGCAGGGGATCGACCCTAAACGCCCGATGCCGCCGGTAATTGTCTCTTATGACACCACGCTGTTTAATCTGAGTTTGCCCAATAACCGTAACGACTTGCTGAAAGAAGCGCTCTCTTATCTGGCAAATGCCACTGGCAAACTGACTATCACGCCAGAAACCATCAACCACGCGCTGCAAAGTCAGGACATGGTGGCAACCTGGCCTGCCGATACTAAAGAGGGCTGGTGGCGCTATCGTCTGAAAGGATCAACCTTGTTAGGTCACGATCCTGCCGATCCGCTGAAACAACCCGTTGAAGCGGAAAAGATTAAAGATTTCTATCAGAAATGGTACACCCCGGATGCAATGACGCTGCTGGTGGTGGGAAACGTGGATGCGCGCTCGGTCGTCGACCAAATCAATAAAACGTTTGGCGAACTGAAAGGCAAACGTGAAACACCGGCTCCGGTGCCGACGCTTTCTCCGCTGCGTGCGGAAGCGGTGAGTATTATGACCGACGCGGTGCGTCAGGACCGGCTATCTATCATGTGGGATACGCCGTGGCAGCCGATTCGTGAATCAGCCGCACTGCTGCGCTACTGGCGTGCGGACCTGGCCCGTGAGGCGCTGTTCTGGCATGTTCAGCAAGCGTTAAGCGCCAGTAACAGTAAAGACATCGGTCTTGGATTTGACTGTCGTGTGCTGTATCTGCGTGCGCAGTGTGCCATCAACATCGAATCACCAAACGACAAGCTGAACAGCAACCTTAATCTGGTGGCGCGTGAACTGGCGAAGGTTCGCGATAAAGGTCTGCCGGAAGAAGAGTTCAATGCGTTAGTGGCGCAAAAGAAACTGGAGCTGCAGAAACTGTTTGCCGCCTATGCGCGAGCTGATACCGATATTCTGATGGGGCAGCGGATGCGTTCGTTGCAAAATCAGGTCGTCGATATCGCGCCGGAGCAATATCAGAAACTGCGTCAGGATTTCCTTAACAGCCTGGCGGTGGAGATGTTAAATCAGGATCTGCGTCAGCAGTTGTCGAATGATATGGCGTTAATACTGCTGCAGCCGAAAGGCGAGCCGGAATTTAACATGAAAGCGTTGCAGGCGGCCTGGGATCAAATCATGGCCCCATCGACTGCGGCTGCCGCCACCTCTGTCGCCACGGATGACGTACATCCTGAAGTGACGGATATTCCACCTGTACAGTAATGCCTGATGGTGATGAGTTAGCACAACCATCAGGTATTTATGGATGAGCTGGATAGAGGGGTAACACTCTATCCAGCCTTTTGCATATGCTGCTTTTACGCTGGCATCGCTTCACGCGGGATAATCGCGCCGCGATACTGAATAACGGTACTTGCGGTCAGGTGCCCGCGTTTCGCCGCGTTTTCCGCACTGCCGCCCGTCAAACGTACCGCCAGATAACCGGCACTGAAAGAGTCGCCAGCTGCGGTGGTATCGATCACTTTTTCTTTCGGCAGTTTCACCGCTGGAACATCCACTAACCCTTCGCCAGCAATGGACACCAGGCAAGAATCCGCCCCGCGTTTCACCACCACTTCTTTCACGCCCGCGTTATGGGTGCGCGCAATGACATCTTCCACCGGCTGTTGACCCCATAGCGCGTCTTCGTCGTCCAGCGTCAGGAAGGCGATATCCGTGCATTCCAGCATTTGCTGGTATACCTGCTGTGTCTCTTCTTTGCTGGCCCACAGGCGCGGACGATAGTTATTGTCGAAAATTACTTTTCCGCCGTTGGCGCGGCATTCGCGCAACAAAGAAAGCAGTTTCTCGCGGCTGGTCGGGCTTAAGATCGCCAGGCTAATCCCGCTCAGGTAGAGATAATCGAAATTCGCCAGCTCTTCGCAAATCGCCGCAGACTGCTCGCTCTCCAGCCAGAATTTGGCGGCGGCTTCGTTACGCCAGTAGTAGAACGTACGTTCGCCGGTGCTGTCGGTTTCAATGTAGTAAAGGCCCGGCAGACGGTTTTCCATCCGTTGGGTCAGGGAAGTATCAACGTTCTCGCCGTGCCAGGCGTCCAGCATTTGCTGGCTAAAACTGTCCGTTCCCAGCGCCGTTACGTAATGAACGGTTAATGCCGCAGGATCGACCTGACGGGCGATATAGACGGAAGTGTTCAGGGTATCGCCGCCGAAACCGCGCTTAACGTCCGCGCCTTTCTCGGAAAGCTCAATCATGCATTCGCCAATCACGGCAATCTTTTTGGACATAGTCGTGAACCTGATCTGTAAAAAATTAGCGTTAGTTTGCGCTGTGGTGGTTTGCTGGTCAACCATATTAAAACAGTGTTCCATTATTTTTTTGAGCCAGCACGTATTCCTGAAAGATTCCGTTGTGGAGTGGGGAAATTTACTCCGGTCAGGCGGTAAAGTTCTGCCCTTGCGCGCCGATAATCTTTGTCGAGTCCGGGCAGCATCACTTTTAAACACAGGACATCTTTGATGATAAGGCAGGTTATCCAGCGAATAAGCAACCCTGAAGCAAGCATCGAGAGCTTGCAGGAACGGCGTTTTTGGTTGCAGTGTGAGCGTGCTTACACCTGGCAGCCGATCTATCAAACATGCGGACGGTTAATGGCCGTGGAGCTATTAACGCTGGTCACGCATCCCTTGAACCCTTCGCAACGCCTGCCACCGGATCGCTATTTTACTGAAATCACCGTCAGCCACCGGATGGAGGTTGTGAAAGAGCAGATTGATTTGCTGGCGCAAAAAGCCGACTTCTTTGTAGAGCACGACCTGCTGGCATCGGTCAATATTGATGGCCCTACGCTCATCGCCCTGCGTCAGCAACCAAAAATCCTGCGCCAGATTGAGCGTCTTCCCTGGCTGCGTTTCGAACTGGTGGAACACATCCGTCTGCCGAAAGATTCAACCTTTGCCTCGATGTGTGAATTTGGCCCGCTGTGGCTGGATGATTTTGGCACCGGGATGGCAAATTTCTCTGCGCTAAGTGAAGTGCGTTATGACTACATCAAAATCGCGCGAGAGCTGTTTGTGATGCTGCGTCAGTCGCCGGAAGGACGCACACTCTTTTCTCAGCTTTTACATTTAATGAATCGCTATTGTCGCGGGGTGATTGTCGAGGGCGTAGAAACACCGGAAGAGTGGCGTGATGTTCAGAACTCGCCCGCATTCGCCGCACAAGGCTGGTTTCTTTCACGCCCGGCACCGATAGAAACGCTGAATACGGCGGTTCTGGCGCTATAAGCTGCCTCATTTTCCGCCTGGCTGGACTATCTTTAGGACTGGCACAGGAAGAATATGAGGAAGCGAACGATGAGCAAGGCAGGCAAAATAACCGCTGCGATTTCAGGGGCTTTCTTGTTGTTGATTGTCGTGGCGATCATTTTGATTGCAACTTTTGACTGGAATCGACTCAAACCGACCATCAACCAGAAAGTCTCTGCGGAGTTGAATCGTCCGTTCGCTATCCGTGGCGATCTGGGCGTGGTGTGGGAGCGACAAAAACAAGAAACTGGCTGGCGCAGCTGGGTGCCGTGGCCCCATATACACGCGGAAGACATCATTCTCGGCAACCCACCAGATATTCCCGAAGTCACAATGGTGCATTTGCCACGCGTAGAGGCAACACTGGCCCCGCTGGCGCTGCTGACCAAAACGGTCTGGCTACCGTGGATCAAGCTCGAAAAGCCCGACGCACGCCTGATTCGCCTCTCAGAAAAGAACAATAACTGGACCTTTAATCTCGCCAACGATGATAACAAAGACGCGACTGCAAAGCCGTCGGCATGGTCGTTTCGGCTGGATAATATTCTGTTCGATCAAGGGCGGATCGCCATTGATGACAAAGTAAGCAAAGCGGATCTGGAAATTTTTGTCGATCCGTTAGGCAAGGCGCTGCCGTTCAGCGAAGTTACTGGATCGAAAGGTAAAGCGGATAAAGAAAAGGTGGGTGATTACGTTTTTGGCCTGAAGGCGCAGGGACGTTATAACGGAGAGCCGCTCACTGGTACGGGAAAAATAGGCGGTATGCTGGCGCTGCGTGGCGAAGGGACGCCGTTTCCGGTACAGGCTGATTTCCGCTCTGGTAACACCCGTGTTGCTTTTGATGGCGTCGTGAATGACCCAATGAAGATGGGTGGTGTCGATTTACGGCTTAAATTTTCTGGCGATTCGCTGGGTGATCTCTATGAACTGACGGGCGTTCTGCTGCCCGATACCCCGCCGTTTGAAACGGATGGTCGGCTGGTAGCGAAAATCGACACTGAAAAATCGTCGGTCTTTGATTATCGCGGTTTTAATGGGCGAATTGGCGATAGCGATATCCACGGTTCTCTGGTCTACACCACCGGCAAGCCACGACCAAAACTGGAAGGTGATGTCGAGTCGCGGCAATTGCGGCTGGCGGACCTGGGACCGTTGATTGGCGTTGATTCCGGGAAAGGGGCAGAAAAGTCGAAACGGTCTGAACAGAAGAAGGGCGAAAAAAGCGTTCAGCCTGCGGGCAAAGTGCTGCCTTATGACCGCTTCGAAACCGATAAATGGGACGTCATGGATGCCGATGTTCGCTTCAAAGGGCGGCGCATTGAGCATGGCAGTAGCCTGCCGATTAGCGATCTTTCTACTCATATCATCCTCAAAAATGCTGACCTGCGCCTGCAACCGCTGAAATTTGGCATGGCGGGCGGCAGCATTGCGGCGAATATTCATCTGGAAGGTGATAAAAAACCGATGCAGGGGCGGGCAGATATTCAGGCTCGTCGACTGAAACTGAAAGAACTGATGCCCGATGTGGAACTGATGCAGAAGACGCTGGGGGAAATGAACGGTGACGCGGAACTACGCGGTAGCGGTAACTCGGTGGCGGCGCTTTTAGGCAACAGTAACGGCAACCTGAAACTGTTGATGAATGACGGGCTGGTGAGCCGCAACCTGATGGAGATTGTCGGGCTGAATGTCGGTAACTACATTGTCGGTGCGATATTTGGTGACGATGAGGTGCGGGTGAACTGTGCGGCGGCGAATCTGGATATTGCCAACGGCGTGGCGCGTCCGCAGATTTTTGCTTTTGATACTGAGAATGCGTTGATCAATGTTACCGGCACGGCAAGTTTTGCTTCGGAGCAACTGGATTTGACTATCGATCCAGAAAGTAAAGGGATTCGGATTATCACGCTGCGTTCGCCGCTGTATGTGCGTGGGACATTTAAAAATCCGCAGGCTGGGGTGAAAGCCGGGCCGTTGATTGCCCGTGGTGCTGTTGCGGCGGCACTGGCAACGCTGGTTACGCCAGCGGCGGCGTTACTGGCGCTGATCTCACCTTCCGAAGGGGAGGCTAATCAGTGCCGGACAATTTTGTCGCAGATGAAGAAGTGATGATAATTGCCGGATGTCTGACATCCGGCAATTAAACAGATTTAGAGTGTTGGCAAAGTGTGCTTTGTTCATGCCGGATGCGGCGTGAACGCCTTATCCGTCCTACAAATCTTTGCGAATTCAATATATTGTATGGAAATTCAGGCCTGATAAGCGTAGCGCATCAGGCTTTTCACTCTTATTACAACGATTGATGTCGCGTCTCATGGGTCAGCAGTAGGGCGATTAAGGTCAAGCCAGCCATCGCCGCCAGATATAACCCCACCGCACCTAACCCGTAGTTAGTCTGCAACCAGGCTGCGATATACGGCGCAACGGAAGCCCCGAGAATCGACGCTACGTTGTAAGAGAACGATGCTCCGGTGTAACGCACTTCTGTCGGGAACAGCTCTGGTAACAGCGCGCCCATCGGCCCGAAGGTCAGTCCCATCAGACTTAACCCCAGCAGCAGGAAGGCAAAAACCAGAATCGGGTTGCCAGAACCGAGCAGCGGGTTAAAGGCGAACAGCGCGAACAGGATGATCAGCGTGGTGATGATTACCATGCTTTTACGGCGACCAAAGGCATCAGCCAGTAATCCGGCGACTGGCACCATCACGCCAAAACCAATAACTGCCATCATCAGCATCCACAACACTTCGTTACGCGGCAGGCCAAGCCCAACTGGCGCGGCGGCGGTACTGAAGGTCATAGAGTAGACCGTCATGATGTAAAACAGCGTATAGGTTGCCAGCATAATGAACGTACCCAGTACGGTTACGCGAACATGTTTGGTCAGCAGCGTACCCAGCGGGATCTTCACCTGCTTTTTCGCTTTAGCGACTTTCTCAAACACCGGCGACTCATGCAGCGACACGCGAACATACAGGCCGATAATGACCAGCACCGCCGAGAAGATAAATGGCACACGCCAGCCCCAGCTCATAAACTGCTCGTCGGTCAGTAGCCAGGAAAGCAGCAAGAAAGTGCCGTTGGCAAAGAAGAAGCCAATCGGTGCGCCCAGTTGCGGGAAGGAGCCATACAGTGCACGTTTGCGCGGTGGGGCGTTTTCAGTCGCCAGCAGCGCCGCGCCGCCCCATTCACCGCCTAAGCCCAGACCTTGACCAAATCGAGCCAGCGCCAGCAGCAGCGGGGCGAAAATACCAATCGTGGCATAGCCCGGCAGCAGACCAATCACCACGGTCGAAATCCCCATCGTTAGCAACGAGGCGACCAGCGTCGCTTTACGCCCAACGCGATCGCCAAAATGACCAAAAACGGCAGAGCCAATGGGGCGAGCGACGAAGGCGATGGCGAAGGTGGCAAGCGACTGTAGCGTTGCTGCCGTAGGATCGCCCTGCGGGAAGAAGATATGCGGAAACACAATAACGGCCGCAGTGGCGTAAATATAAAAGTCGAAGAACTCAATGGCCGTGCCAATGAGAGAGGCGACAAGGACTTTATTACGCGAGTTGATCGGCGTGTATTCTTGCTCTTGGTCGAGTGTTGTGGCTGTTGCTTGCATAATCTTTTCTTATTTTTTGGCTAACGAATAGCCATATTACGCACAGCAAAAGTGATATTTCAATGTGTAACAAATCGCGAAAATGGTCAAAAATCAGGCAAAAAGGGGATAATGTTTAGGCCAGTGATTTTTCTTCTATGAAATGCTTCACATAATTTTATAAATGGTGGATAAAACTGGTTTCAGGTTAAATAAAAGTTACCAACTGGATTTATATGCTGGGGTTATGAGTTGGTATGAAATTGTTTGCTCCCGAATAGATGGCTAAAGAGGCTCTGGGAAAGAGTTTTAAGAGGTTATGTGCGCATTATAGCCGGATGCGATGCTGGCGCATCTTATCCGGCCTACGGGGAGCCAGGCCGAATAAATTCGTATGCCGGATAAGGCGTTTACGCCGCATCCGGCATATTTTAAGGCTGCGTTTTCCCCGGCATTCGCGGGTCGTCTTTATATTCGGCGGTGGCAATCCACGCCGCGCAAAACAGCGTCAAACGGGCGAAGAAGTAGAAAAATGCCATCAGTCCCAGCACGGAACCAAATGCTGCGCCAGAGGGGGATTTCATCAGCGATGGCAGGGTGTAGGTCATCACGATTTTAATCACTTCAAAACCAATCGCAGCCAGAAATGTTCCGCGAATCAGGGCTTTTTTGCGCGGACGGTGGCGCGGCAAGCGCCAGAAGATCCAGAAGAAAAGCAGATAGTTGGCGAAGATGGAAATCGCCAGGCCAATCAACCGCCACGTCGGTTTCAGCCACTCAATGCTGTTCAGGTGCAGGGCGCTAATAATCATTTGCTGCGCCGAACCGGCAACCGAGGTGATCGAAAGCGTCACAATCAGTGCAATCAACAAACCAATCAGCGAAATAAAATCACGCAGATATTTTACCCAGAACTTCTCCTGATCTTGCGGCGAGCGTTCCCAGACATCGCGTGACTGGGCGCGAATCGCTTCACGCAGGTTACCCATCCAGTTGATGCCGGAATAAAGTGCCACCGCCAGGCCGACAAGCCCTACGGTAGTACGCTGCTGAACGGCGGTGTTGATGGTGTTTTTCAACGTGGCGGCTAGCGTCGGATCGCTGATGTTTTGCAGAATTTTGTCGAAGATATCCTGTAGCAACATCGGATGGGAGGCCAGCACAAAGCCCCCTGCGGCAAACGACACCATCAAAATCGGGATCATCGATAAAAATGAGAAATAGGTGATAGCCGCACCAAACTGGTTACCCAGCCGATCGTTAAAGCGTTCTGTTGCGCGAATCAGGTGCGCAATAACCGGTTGGCGTTGGACTTTTTCGGCAGTGGTGGTGACGGTTTCCAGCGCCTGGCTAACTTTGCCGCCTTTCTCGCTATTATCCAACTGCTTAATCGGCTCGTGCTCCAGATCCTGGGTGGGACGTTTGATCTCGTTTTCCTGCGTCATCCGCTCTTTTGTCCTTCTGTCGTGGTCATTCTTAAAAAGTATAGTCGGTCAGTCCAGGTACTCTTTCATTACGCCAGCCAGCCACTGCATAAACAGGTTTACACGCCGGGAAAGCTCCCGACGCTGCGGATAAACCAGCGAAAGGGAGAGCGGCTCGGCACGGTAGCCAGGTAATACTTCAATAAGCCGCCCGGCACGCAGGGCTTCGCGCACGGCAATGCGCGGGATCTGAATAATCCCCAGACCGGCAAGACCGGCGGCGAGATAGTTTTCGCTACTGTTTACCGTCAACATGCCGCCAGACTTAAACCACTGGACGCCATTAACGCTGGCAACCTCAAAACCTAACGGATGTACACCCAGGTGCGGTGTATAACGCACTATTGCGTGTGAAGTCAGATCATCGGGGCTTTGCGGATAACCAAAGCGCGTCAGATAGTGCGGACTGGCACAGTTGACCATGGTCAGTTTGCCGAGGGGACGGGCGATAACGCCATCTTCCGGTAACGCGCCAGTGCGTATCACGCAATCAAAACCATCGTGAAGAATATCTACCGGACGGTCATGGCTACTCAGCTCCAGCTCAATTCCCGGATGCAGATAGAGAAATTCCGACAGACGCGGCAGTAACAGGCTTTTCGCGATTCCTGGCGGGATGTCGATGCGTAATTTACCGCTGATACTGGTGGCATCCTGTTGAAACAGACCGTCCAGTTCGCTGAGATTACTCAACACATCTTTTGCCCGTTGATAATAGGTCATGCCTTCTGGCGTGAGTTTGACCCGTCGCGTGGTGCGCTGGAGAAGCTGGGTGCCAAGTTGATGTTCCAGTGCCTGTATCTGGCGCGAAACACTTCCCTTTGGCAAAGCAAAGAAATCCGCCGCGCGGGAAAAACTTTCCAGCTCCGCGACTTTGATGAACAACTGCATTGCGTGAATTTTATCCATTTCTTTGACCGATTGTTGTTCACAACGAAACAGTAACGCGCATATCGCATTGTTTATTGTTTTTTCTAACATCTAATGCCGGGTTTCACAATGTTGTCATGACGAATGTGGCGATTTCTCAGTAGGAAAAGGGAGGAATAGCTTTCTGAGAAAGGTGAATCCCCTTAAACAGAGCGTATTTTTCAGCGATTCCCTTTAAAGTGAACAGAGGACGTATTGGCTATTTGTGCTTATTTTTGTCTCATTGCCATTTGTTATTTTGGCTTGTGGTCGCGGAATTTCATTTTTAATTGCATGCGTACTAACCACTAATATAAGGAAATCCTCAAAATTGTTTTAAATAGTGCCCTCGACATGTAATTTCAGGCGTTTAGCTGTAACTATTTATATCGGTAACTATTTTCTACGCGTCATCTCTGTAGAATGGCCACCGCCAAATGGCGAATTCTTATTTTTTCTCGCGGGTAATACCCTTCCACTACTTAAGTCTTTTTAACGTATTCAGGTGGAGATTCAGTTATGCAAATAGTCATGTTTGACAGGCAGTCAATATTTATTCATGGAATGAAAATCAGTTTACAGCAACGTATTCCAGGAGTGAGTATTCAGGGGGCCAGTCAGGCAGACGAGTTATGGCAAAAGCTGGAAAGTTACCCTGAAGCCTTAGTGATGCTCGATGGCGATCAGGATGGTGAGTTTTGTTACTGGTTGCTGCAAAAAACCGTGGTGCAATTTCCTGAGGTTAAGGTGTTAATTACGGCGACGGATTGCAATAAACGGTGGTTACAGGAAGTTATCCATTTTAATGTGCTGGCCATTGTGCCTCGTGATTCAACCGTCGAGACATTTGCGTTGGCGGTAAATAGTGCGGCGATGGGGATGATGTTTCTGCCTGGAGACTGGCGGACGACGCCGGAAAAGGACATTAAAGATCTCAAATCGTTAAGCGCCCGCCAGCGGGAGATTTTAACCATGTTAGCGGCGGGCGAATCAAATAAGGAGATCGGCAGGGCGCTGAATATCAGTACCGGAACGGTAAAAGCGCATCTGGAATCCCTGTATCGCCGTCTGGAAGTGAAAAATCGCACCCAGGCGGCAATGATGTTAAATATCTCCTCCTGAAGAGGATAATTTTACAGCCAGCAGGAAGTTAGCGGCTGGCTGTAAAAATATTATGGTTCACCGTACAAACCAATTAAACGGCGCACCACACCGTTAGTCCAGCCAAACCCATCCTGCAACGGATACTCGCCACCGCCGCCTTCGCGGGGAACACCATCGGCAATATGGTATTTCTCGATCAGTTTGTGCTGTTCCAGATAGAACTGATTCACCGTCTTCAGCCAGCTGCGCGCGATTTCATCACCCAGAAGGTCATCGCCATACATTTTAAATCCCTGAATCGCCATCCATTGTAACGGTGCCCAGCCGTTGGGTTTATCCCACTGTTCACCGGTTTCGTACTCGCTTGCCAGAATCCCGCCAGGTGTCAGTAATCGGCTGCGCACGGCGTTTGCCAGACGATCGGCCTGTTCATGGTTCGCCATACCGACATAGAGCGGCACAATGGCGGCAGCGGAAAACAGCGCCAGTTGCTCGCGTCGCCAGTCGTAATCGCGGTAGATACCGTTTTCATCATCCCAGAGGTAACGGTTTACCGCATCGCGACGGGCACAGGCCTTCTGGCGGAACAGTGCTTCTGTCTCTTTCTCGCCTTTCAGCGCCGAGATGTTGGCGATGGCGCTCTCCAGTTTAAACAGGAAGGCATTCAGATCGATGGGGATGAACTGGGTGGTACGAATGCTCGCCAGACGACCAGTATCACGCAGCCAGCGGGAAGAGTAATCCCAACCGGAGGCCGCCCCCGCGCGTAAATCGCGGTACACCTCGTTGGGCGGGCGACCAGAATGTTTCGCGGTTTCAACGTCCTCAAGCCAGGATTCGTCACGCGGTGTGTCGCGATCGTCCCAGTAACGGTTGAGCAGCGATCCGTCCGGCATCCGCACAACATGGCGATAGGCCTGATTAGGGATCAACGATTCTGCACCGTCCATCCAGAAGGCATATTCCATTTTCAGGTGGTCGAGATAGCGGCGCGCACCGCGTACACCATCTTCTTCAAACAACTCCACCATCAGCGCAAAAACCGGTGGTTGCGAGCGGCTCAAATAATAGGTGCGGTTGCCGTTGGGGATGTGACCGTAGTTTTCGATCATCCAGGCGAAGTTATCGGCCATGCATTTCAGCAAATCTTCCCGACCACTTTCCGCCAGCCCCAGCATGGTGAAATAGGAATCCCAATAGTAGGTTTCGCTAAAACGGCCGCCCGGGACAATATATGACTGCGGCAGCGCCAGCAGAGAAGACCACGGAATGTGATCCTGCGGTTCGCGGGTTAGCACCGGCCACAGCTGGTCGATATGCTCTTTCAGGGAATTTTGCGGGTCCGATACATACTCGCTGGAGTAGACCTCCGGCAGCCAGAAGTGGTTTTCAACAAACTTGCGCAAGTCAAAATCACGATGACGGCGCACTTTACGGTAGCGGATTAAGATATCCAGCGGGTCCATTTTAGGTGCGCAGTCGGGAAAGGTTTTACTGTCGGGGAAAATTTTCGCCGACTGAACATGCTCGAACAGTTCGAGATAGCGATCGGCAGGCGTCAGCGCATCAGAGGCGGGCAGCCCTTCAATCATCTCGGGTTCCGGTTCTGCCTCGATCATCTCATCCAGTTTTAATTCATACGGGTCCAGCTCATAGCAGAGATCGACCTCGATCATCAGTTCGTCTGGATTAGGGTTTTGAATTTTCTGATTGAGCATAAGGATCCAACCTCCGAAATTCGTCGCTAATTATCGGGCTTTTCTTTAAGGGTAGTCATTCGCTCCGCCTGGTGGGCGACAAACCGTGCGGTGGATCACGTTTATTAACCTGTCAAAAAATATAACGTACTAATATCCATGGAATTTATAAAAATACAGATTTCGTGTTGTTTTTCATTTTCAGAACATTCAATTCTGCTCTCGCCGCAATCATGATATGCCATTCCTGATCTGGGTAATAGGCACAGGCTATCTTATTGATAGTTTATATTCATGTAATTGATTGATTCCTATCAAAAAGCATATTTCCCTGTTTTTTATGATGGCTTTGTCTCGCAGAGACGTTTGCAGCATTCTGGAAAATTTTCTGGGTCACAATAACTCACCACCGTGAGGGAAGAATAATGAAAATGGTCTCACGTATTACCGCGATCGGCCTGGCTGGCGTCGCGATTTGCTATTTAGGGTTATCTGGTTATGTGTGGTACCACGATAATAAACGCAGTAAACAGGCTGATGTTCAGGCATCTGCTGTCAGTGAAAATAATAAGGTTTTAGGCTTTCTCCGCGAAAAAGGATGCGACTATTGCCACACGCCTTCGGCAGAATTACCCGCCTATTATTATATTCCTGGCGCGAAACAGTTGATGGATTACGACATTAAGCTTGGATATAAATCTTTTAACCTCGAGGCCGTGCGTGCGGCTCTGCTGGCTGATAAACCCGTTTCGCAAAGCGATCTGAATAAGATTGAATGGGTGATGCAGTATGAAACCATGCCACCAACGCGTTATACCGCGCTACACTGGGCGGGTAAGGTGAGTGATGAAGAGCGGGCGGAAATACTCGCCTGGATTGCAAAACAACGCGCAGAATATTACGCCAGTAATGATACTGCTCCGGAGCATCACAATGAACCGGTGCAGCCCATCCCGCAAAAACTGCCTACCGATGCGCAAAAAGTGGCGTTGGGCTTTGCGCTGTATCACGATCCCCGTTTATCGGCTGATAGCACCATTTCATGCGCTCATTGCCATGCGTTGAATGCGGGGGGCGTCGATGGCAGAAAAACATCGATTGGTGTTGGTGGCGCAGTGGGGCCGATTAACGCGCCGACGGTATTTAACTCAGTATTTAACGTTGAGCAGTTCTGGGATGGTCGTGCGGCAACATTGCAGGATCAGGCTGGTGGACCGCCGTTGAATCCGATTGAAATGGCGTCGAAATCCTGGGACGAAATTATTGCTAAGCTGGAAAAAGATCCGCAGCTTAAAGCGCAGTTCCTCGAAGTCTATCCGCAAGGTTTCAGTGGCGAAAATATTACTGATGCCATTGCTGAATTTGAGAAAACATTAATTACGCCGGATTCCCCATTTGATAAATGGTTGCGTGGAGATGAGAATGCGCTGACGGCACAACAGAAAAAAGGCTATCAATTATTTAAAGATAATAAATGTGCAACTTGTCATGGTGGTATTATTCTCGGCGGACGTTCCTTCGAACCGTTGGGGCTGAAAAAAGACTTTAACTTTGGTGAAATTACGGCGGCGGATATTGGTCGTATGAATGTTACTAAAGAAGAGCGCGATAAATTGCGTCAGAAAGTACCCGGTTTACGTAACGTTGCACTAACGGCACCGTACTTCCATCGCGGTGATGTGCCGACGCTGGACGGGGCGGTGAAACTGATGTTGCGCTATCAGGTAGGCAAAGAGCTGCCGCAGGAGGATGTGGATGATATCGTAGCTTTCCTGCACAGTCTGAACGGGGTTTACACGCCGTATATGCAGGATAAACAATAATTAATTTAATCGCCCGAACAGGAATGTTTGGGCGATTTTTATTACGATAATAAAGTCTGTTTTTAATATTATCATGTTAAATGTTTATATTATAAAAAGTCGTTTTTCTGCTTAGGATTTTGTTATTTAAATTAAGCCTGTAATGCCTTGCTTCCATTGCGGATAAATCCTACTTTTTTATTGCCTTCAAATAAATTTAAGGAGTTCGAAATGGACCAGAAGCTGTTAACGGATTTCCGCTCAGAACTACTCGATTCACGTTTTGGCGCAAAGGCCATTTCTACTATCGCGGAGTCAAAACGATTTCCGCTGCACGAAATGCGCGATGATGTCGCATTCCAGATTATCAATGATGAATTATATCTTGATGGCAACGCTCGTCAGAACCTGGCCACTTTCTGCCAGACCTGGGACGACGAAAACGTCCATAAATTGATGGATTTGTCGATCAATAAAAACTGGATCGACAAAGAAGAATATCCGCAATCTGCAGCCATCGACCTGCGTTGCGTAAACATGGTTGCCGATCTGTGGCATGCGCCTGCGCCGAAAAATGGTCAGGCCGTTGGCACCAACACCATTGGTTCTTCCGAGGCCTGTATGCTCGGCGGGATGGCGATGAAATGGCGTTGGCGCAAGCGTATGGAAGCCGCAGGTAAGCCGACCAACAAACCAAACCTGGTGTGCGGTCCGGTACAAATCTGCTGGCATAAATTTGCCCGCTACTGGGATGTGGAGCTGCGTGAGATCCCTATGCGCCCCGGTCAGTTGTTTATGGACCCGAAACGCATGATTGAAGCCTGCGACGAAAACACCATCGGCGTGGTGCCGACTTTCGGCGTGACCTACACCGGTAACTATGAGTTCCCGCAGCCGCTGCACGATGCGCTGGATAAATTCCAGGCCGACACCGGTATCGACATCGACATGCACATCGACGCCGCCAGCGGTGGCTTCCTGGCACCGTTCGTCGCCCCGGATATCGTCTGGGACTTCCGCCTGCCGCGTGTGAAATCGATCAGTGCTTCAGGCCATAAATTCGGTCTGGCTCCGCTGGGCTGCGGCTGGGTTATCTGGCGTGATGAAGAAGCGCTGCCGCAGGAACTGGTGTTCAACGTTGACTACCTCGGTGGTCAGATTGGGACTTTCGCCATCAACTTCTCCCGCCCGGCGGGTCAGGTAATTGCACAGTACTATGAATTCCTGCGCCTCGGTCGTGAAGGCTATACCAAAGTACAGAACGCTTCCTACCAGGTTGCCGCTTATCTGGCGGATGAAATCGCCAAACTGGGGCCGTATGAGTTCATCTGTACCGGTCGCCCGGACGAAGGCATCCCGGCGGTTTGCTTCAAACTGAAAGATGGTGAAGATCCGGGATACACCCTCTACGACCTCTCTGAACGTCTGCGTCTGCGCGGCTGGCAGGTTCCGGCCTTCACTCTCGGCGGTGAAGCCACCGACATCGTGGTGATGCGCATTATGTGTCGTCGTGGCTTCGAAATGGACTTTGCTGAACTGTTGCTGGAAGACTACAAAGCCTCCCTGAAATATCTCAGCGATCACCCGAAACTGCAGGGTATTGCCCAGCAGAACAGCTTTAAACACACCTGATAACATAACGTTGTAAAAACCGAATACCCAACCTTTAAAAAACAGTTGGGCATTCGGTTGCTTATTAATCGCAATAATATATTGGCTGTCTATTCATCGTGTTGATAAGATATATGTTATATGAATGTTTATTCAATGTAACGGATATTTTTAATGTCACTGCAAGGGATTATTTGCTTACTATTAATTTCACCGTGTTCTTAAGCACGCCTTTTGTATTATAAATCCAGTCATCCTGCCGTAGATTATCATCCTGTTTTCCCGCTTCGTTTAAATTTATTTATCAATCAATTTGACTTAAGAGGGCGGCGTGCTACATTAATAAACAGTAATATGTTTATGTAATATTAAGTCAACTATGCAACCACTACATGGTAATTGTCTAATTGCGTACGCAAGACATAAATATATTCTCACCATGGTTAATGGTGAATATCGCTATTTTAATGGCGGTGATCTGGTTTTTGCGGATGCAAGCCAAATTCAAGTGGATAAGTGTGTTGAGAATTTCGTATTAGTTTCAAGAGACACGCTTTCATTATTTCTCCCGATGCTCAAGGAGGAGGCATTAAAACTTCATGCACATAAAAAAGTTCCTGCATTACTCGTTCATCACTGTACCAGAGATATTCCTGTTTTTCAGGAAGTTGCGCAACTATCGCAGAATAAGAATCTTCGCTATGCAGAAATGCTACGTAAAAGGGCATTAATCTTTGCGTTATTATCTGTTTTTCTTGAGGATATGCAGTTTATACCGTTACTTCTGAACGTGTTGCAACCGAATATGCGAACACGAGTTTGTACGGTCATCAATAATAATATCGCCCATGAGTGGACATTAGCCCGAATCGCTAGCGAATTGTTGATGAGCCCAAGCCTGTTAAAGAAAAAATTGCGCGAAGAAGGTACGTCATATTCACAGTTGCTTACTGAGTGTAGGATGCAGCGTGCTTTACAACTTATTGTTATATATGGGGTTTCAATTAAGCGAGTTGCAGTGTCCTGTGGATATCACAGCGTGTCGTATTTCATTTACGTTTTTCGAAATTATTATGGGATGACGCCCACAGAGTATCAGGAGCGATCGGCGCAGGGATTGCCGAACCGTGACCCGGCGGCAAGTATTGTTGCACAAGGGAATTTTTACGGCACTGACCGTTCTACGGAAGGAATAAGATTATAGAGTTTTACTCAGAGATAAAAAAAACCCGGCATAGGGGACCGGGAAGAGGATAGTCTGCCGTCTCCAGACTAATAAACCGTTATAACACTCCCTGTTGGCACGGGAAACTTTGTGCTCTCAGTAAGTTAAATATAACTTTTACTGGAAATAAGATCAGCCATTTTTTTATAAACATAAGCTATACGCTGTGCGAAAATATATTCGTGTTGCATTTACTTATTATCAATTAACTGTTATGCAAAACTACTTTGTGGATAAATTTTGGTCCTACCAAATCTGGCAGTTTTTGCGCTAAGAAACAGTCTGGCATCATTTCATTAGTATACTGAAATTGAAATAATCGCAGTAATGAAATATAAGGGATAGTCATGACTCATGTCTGCTCGGTGATCCTCGTTCGTCGTTCATTCGATATTTATCATGAACAGCAAAAAATATCGTTGCACAACGAGAGTATCCTGTTACTGGATAAAAATTTGGCAGACGATTTTGCGTTTTGTTCACCGGATACGCGACGACTGGATATCGATGAGCTGACAGTTTGCCATTACTTACAAAATATTCGTCAGATACCACGCAATTTAGGGTTACATAGCAAAGACCGTCTGTTAATTAACCAGTCACCCCCCATGCCGCTGGTGACGGCGATTTTTGATAGTTTCAATGAATCAGGGGTAAATTCACCGATACTGAGCAAAATGCTCTATCTTTCCTGTTTATCGATGTTTTCTCATAAGAAAGAACTGATCCCCTTACTTTTCAATAGTATCAGTACTGTTTCAGGAAAAGTTGAACGCCTTATTAGCTTTGATATCGCCAAACGTTGGTATCTGCGCGATATTGCGGAAAGAATGTATACCAGCGAGAGTCTCATCAAAAAAAAGTTGCAGGATGAAAATACCTGTTTCAGTAAAATATTACTCGCCTCCAGGATGTCGATGGCCAGACGATTACTCGAGTTACGTCAAATTCCTCTGCATACTATTGCGGAAAAATGTGGCTATAGCAGTACGTCGTACTTTATAAACACATTTCGACAATATTATGGTGTAACGCCACATCAGTTTGCGCAACATTCGCCAGGTACCTTTTCCTGACATATTTTGCATTTGAATATTGGTCAGGATCTCACACCTGCTTCATGTGAAACTCTTCCCTGATGATTTCTGCCGGGCTACCGGCTAGTTCTCTTTCGCAGTTTGCCAGGCGGTATAGGTATTTTCAGGAGGAAAAGACTCGGCATGTTTGGGATTATTAAGCTGACAATTCATACGATTACGGGAATGTGGGTCACTATTGTGTTATTCAAATTGATGACGAATGGCTGGAGTGGTTTCTACTTTCAGTGCTGTGTACTAAGCCTGGTATTCCTGACGGTTAGCTGGTTGTTGAGTGGTGAATGGTTGGCAGGAAAGAGTAAGGCTGAACCCTCACGTTCAACCTTACTCTCATTTACACGTTACGCTTTTTTAAAGCGGGCAAAGAGATGTTCCACTACAACGAAAAAGACCGGAACGAAGTAAATTGCCAGCACTGTTGCGGCAAACATCCCGCCCATCACGCCGGTACCAACCGCATTTTGCGCGCCAGAACCGGCACCATGACTGATAACCAGCGGCAGCACGCCGAGAATAAAGGCCAGAGAGGTCATCAGGATTGGGCGTAAACGCATCCGCGCCGCTTCGATGATTGCCTCTATCGGCGTTTTCCCTTCTTTCTGCATCATCTCAACGGCAAATTCGACAATCAGGATGGCGTTCTTGGCGGAAAGCCCGATGGTGGTCAGCAAACCAACCTGGAAGTAGACGTCATTACTTAAGCCGCGTAGATCGGTGGCCAGTAATGCGCCAACGACGCCTAACGGTACAACCAACATCACCGAGAACGGAATTGACCAGCTCTCATAAAGTGCGGCGAGGGCGAGGAACACCACGACCAGTGAAATGGCATACAGCGTGGGAGCCTGATTTGAGGATAACGCTTCCTGATACGACAGTCCGGTCCATGAGTAGCCGACGCCTGCCGGAAGTTTAGCGACCAGGTCTGCCATAAATTTCATGGCGTCACCGGTACTTTTCCCGGCCGCCGCTTCACCTAAAATCTCCATTGACGGGATGCCGTTGTAGCGTTCCAGTCGCGGTGAACCATAGGTCCATTCGGTAGACGAGTAGGCAGAAAGCGGTGCCATCGTGCCAGAGGCGTTGCGTACATACCATTGGTTGATGTTATCCGGCAACATACGGAACGGCGTGCCTGCCTGGACATACACTTTTTTCACCCGCCCCTGGTTGAGGAAGTCGTTCACGTAGCTGCTGCCGAAGGCGGTGGAAATTGTCTGGTTGATATCAGACAGCGCCACACCCATTGCCTCAGCTTTCGCGGCGTTGACGTTCACTTTGAACATCGGCGTATCTTCCAGGCCGTTCGGGCGTACCCCGGTGACCTGATTCGGTGATTGCGCTGCCAGTGATAATAGCTCGTTTCGTGCCTGGGTTAGTTTTTCGTGCCCCAGGTTACCGTTGTCCAGCAGTTCCATATCAAAACCTGACGCGGTACCCAGTTCAGCCACCGCGGGTAAGTTGAACGGGAAGACGACGGCTTTATTGATACTGCTTAGCGCAATCATTGCCCGCTGAATGATCGCGGTAACCGAGTTTTCCTCACCGACACGTTCAGACCACGGCTTGAGGCTGATAAACGCCAGACCGTTGTTTTGCCCCTGGCCGCTGAAGCCAAAGCCGCCAACGGTAAACACCGACTGAACATTATCTTTCTCTTTAGTCAGATAATAATCCGTCACCTGTTGCAGCACTTTCGTGGTGTTAACCATGGTGGCACCGGAAGGTAACTGCGCGGTGGTCATAAATACCCCCTGATCCTCTTCTGGTAAGAAAGAGGTCGGCGTGCGCAGGAACAGCACCGCCATCCCGGCGCAAATCAGGAGGTAGACCACCATGTAGCGACCGGTACAACGCAACAGCGAGCGGGTGCTATCGGTATAGTGCTGAGTTGATTTTTCAAACAGCGTGTTGAAGCGTGCGAACAGGGCGTTAGGTTTATGACCGCCTTCCGGCGCGGCTTTCAGAATGGTGGCGCACAGGGCAGGGGTCAGGCTCATTGCCACAAATACTGAAAGCAGCATGGAGGAGATCAGCGTGATGGAGAACTGGCGGTAGATCTCCCCGGTTGCACCGCTCATAAAGGCCATCGGCATAAACACTGCGGAAAGAACAACGGCAATCCCGACCAGCGCACGTTGGATCTGCCCCATCGATTTATGCGTTGCTTCCTTCGGCGGTAGCTTATCTTCCGCAATGACACGCTCGACGTTCTCCACCACCACGATGGCGTCATCCACCAGTAACCCTATCGCCAGCACCATCCCGAACATAGTTAACGTGTTGATGGTGAAACCGACCGCCGACAAGATCGCAAACGTCCCGAGAATAACCACCGGTACGGCAATCGTCGGGATGATTGTGGCACGGAAATTCTGCAAAAACAGATACATGACCAGGAAGACGAGGATGATAGCCTCAACCAGTGTTTTAAAAACTTCCTGAATAGAAATTTCGATAAACGGCGTGGTGTCGTAAGGATAAACCGTCTTCAGACTTGCGGGGAAATAGGCTGATAAGCGGTTCAGCTCCTCTTTGACTGCCCGCGAGGTATCCAGGGCGTTTGCTCCGGTAGCCAGTTTGATGGCGATCCCGGCAGCAGGTTTGCCGTTATAGCGCGCCACGGTGGAATAATCTTCCGCTCCAAGTTCGACGCGGGCGACATCACGCAGCAGCACTTGCGAACCATCTTGCTGAACTTTCAACAGGATTTTGCCAAATTCTTCCGGCGTTTGCAGACGCGTCTGCACAATGATCGAGGCGTTTAGTTGCTGGTCTGCCGCCTGTGGCATGCCACCCAGTTGACCACCAGAAATCTGGTTGTTCTGCACCTTAATCTGGGAAATAACATCGGAAGGTACCAGATTGTATTTATTGAGTTTTTGCGGGTCCAGCCAGATACGCATGGCGTACTCGGAACCAAAGAGCTGTACGCTACCAACGCCCGCGGTACGGCTTAGCGGGTCTTTGATATTAGACGCTACATAGTCCGCGATATCGTACTGGTTGAGGCTGCCGTTATCAGAAATAAACGCCGCTACCATCAGGATATTACTGCTCGACTTATCGACGCTAATCCCCTGCTGCTGCACCGCTTCAGGTAATGAAGGCATAGCGAGTTGCAGTTTATTTTGCACCTGAACCTGTGCGATATCAGGAGATGTCCCAGTCTCGAAGGTCAGAGTGATAGAGGCATTGCCCGCCGCATCACTGGTTGAAGACATGTACATCAGGCCATCAAGCCCATTCATATTTTGCTCAATCACCTGAGTGACCGAGTCTTCTACCGTTTGCGCATCGGCACCTGGATAGGTTGCGCTGACGGTTATGGTCGGTGGCGCAATCTGCGGATACTGCGCAACCGGTAAGTTCATGATCGCCAGACCGCCTGCAAGCATCATAATAATGGCAAGTACCCAGGCAAAAACCGGGCGATCAATAAAATAGTTAGCCATGAAAGTCCCCTTAAGCCTGCAACGTTATTGTTTCGATTCGGTGCTGGCGTTTTCCTGGCTGGAGGAAATTGCTCGTGCTTTGATACCCGGACGAATGCGTTGCAAACCGGAAACGATCACCCGATCGCCAGCCTGCAAGCCAGAGGTGACAACCCACTGGTCGCCGATGGCTTTGCTGGCTTCGATTTCGCGTAGCTGCACGACATCGTCTTTATCCAGAATGAGCGCCGTTGCTTTACCCTGGGCGTTGTGGGTGACGCCTTCCTGCGGCACCAGTAATACATTCTGGCGGCTACCTTCATCCACTAATGCCGTAACGTACATGCCAGGCAGCAAGTCACCATTTGGGTTGGGGAAAATCGCCCGTAACGTCACGGAGCCCGTGGTTTCATCCACCGTCGGGTCGGAGAATTTCAGCGTGCCGGTCTGGCTGTAACGTTTACCATTTTCCAGATTGAGCTGTACTGGCGTACTGCCCTGAACCTGTTTGATTTGCCCACTGGCGACCTCTTCTTTCATACGCAAGAAATCCTGCACCGACTGCGTGAGATCGACATAAATCGGGTCCAGACGTTGTACGGTAACCAGCGAATCTGCCTGATTAGCGGTAACGAGTGCGCCGACGGTCACCGACGATTTCCCGCTGACGCCCGTAATCGGCGAGGTGACATTCGCGTATTGCAAATTGATCGTCGCCTGTTCAACAGCCGCTTTGGCGACGGTGACATTGGCTTCTGCTTCATTCAGCTGGGTGCGCGTGGTGTCGTAATCCTGACGGCTAACGTAGTTGGTCTTCAGCAACGATGCCTGGCGGTTAAAGGTGATGCGGGCATTGCTGGCGGTAGAGAGCGCTTTCGCCAGCGTGCCTTTGGCGGAGTTCAGCTCGGCCTGTAAAGGTGCAGGATCAATCTGATACAGCGAATCGCCCTGGTTCACTTTATCGCCTTCGATAAAGTTGCGTTTAATGATAATACCGCCAACCTGGGGACGTATCTCGGCAACTTCATAAGGAACGGTTCTACCGGGCAATTCGCTCAATACATTGACCGAACCGGGGGAGAGTGTGACGACACCGACCTCAGGCGTCATGGCGGCGGCGTTTTCCGCCGATTTGTCATCGCAGGCGGTGAGCATCGCGCCGCAGAATAACAACGGTATTAACAGCTTTCTTCTTCTGTTCATTTTAGTCCCTGAAAATTCTTGAGAAATAACGGTTCTTTAAATTGCGCGCGAGGAGAGATATGAGGGATTTACAGACCAGCGGCATAGTGGGGTTGTCAGCCAGTAAGGTGGGATACAGGCATAGTGATCGACATGGTGAGGTCAACGACAAAAAAAATGTTGCCGTTCTGCCAACAGTTCCTGCCAGCATTCGGGCAACGAAGGGTTCTACTGGTGGATACACATACCAGGGGAATAAAGTCGTTTTAACCTCTCCTTTAGTAATCACCGGGGGTAATGAAATCAGCATCTGCATCCCTCGTCATGCCAGCCATCAATTTCAGTTGCTTATGTCCTGACTAAAAATAAGATGTGATACCCAGGGTGACGATGTCGCTCATACGTCTTAGTTTCAGTTTGTACATAATGTTGAATTTCTGAATCTTTAATGTTTGTTGCGAAATATTGAGCGTCGACGTGATATTGCTTTCATTTTTATTTTTCAGAATCAGTTGCATAATTTTGAACTGATTATGTGAAAAACATAATTGTGAATTCTTATGGGGCAAGTGTTTACCATAAGTAATCTCAAGAAGATTTTTGATACTTTCTTTGCGGCTAACAAAATAAATAGGCGCTTTAGCTTTTAGTTTACTGATGTGATAAGGTGCCAAAACAATAATTCTCTCGGCATCTAATTTCTCCAGAAATTTAATCGCTTCTTCATCAAGGATATGATTGTGATAGGTATCAATGATAACCTTGAAGGGTTTATTGCCTACTTTTTTGATCTCTGACAGGGAATTGATTTTTATCATTTCGTGATTATCTTTCAACTGCCAAAAGCCCTGTAAAAGAAAAGAATCTTTCGTCATGAGAAAAATCATAACTTGCTCCTTAGCCGTTATCGTTTCGAACATGTCATCCTTTTCATTATTTACATCCTTGTCCGAATCGTTGTTCAATATAGTAAACGCCTATAAGAACTTTGCCTTTCGTGAACTAATACGTCTATTAACACTAATCAATGCTTCAGATTTATCCATCACACACTCCATATATTGATCCTAAGTAAAATTCCTGGTTGTTATCAGTTTGTAAACGGCAAACAAAAACTTAACGTTTACGGATTACTGCCCAAGAATAAGTTATCAATAACCAGTTTGTGATCTCTGAAGAATATTACTAAAGTTAAAATGTAATCCGATTTAAATATCGAGTCTCCTTGTTTCGACTTAAGCTGGCAATTGGATTGCCAGCTTTCTTTTAACGCATTGAAATTACCTGAGTAAATAACGCATTCATGTCTTCAGGTTTTTATATAGCGTCTGGAGACACGGATATTTATGCAATGTAATCAACGCCTGTTGCAAAAAAATGAACCCGGATTACTTATTTAACCGCCCATAGCATCAACGCTTACGGAACTCTTTGTTCACTTTCCCACAGCACTTTTAAAACATTAAACCTGACTACGGAAAATATCAGCCATGATAATGTTTGAAATGGCTAATTTGCCATGGAATGAAAAAAATTAGATGAAATTCAGTAGGTTGAAATAATCATCAGCAGGTAATTATTTCAATGATAGTGCGCAATTGATCTACAACGCTGTGTAGCGGAGAGAGTATTAATCGGATCATAGTCACATCAAGTGACTATGATCCGGGTGACAACAGGAATAATTATTGCTGCTTAACGAACAAACTGGCGAAGCTGAACAGGCTGGCGGCGCTAAATATCAGTTCAATACCCACCAGTGTGGAAACCAAAGTTACAGACACCATCGGCGTTGCACCAAGGAATATCCATGCAATGACGATATCCAGCACACCAATAACGAGCTGTAGCCAGCTGCCTTTCATTGAACGCTGACGATACCAACTCATCAGGCGAATAACCCCTGCAACACAGAACAAACCGGCAATAAATGCCGCAATGGCAAAAATGCCCAGCTCCGGTGCGCGGATGAAGAAATAGCCGATCAATAAATAGGCGACTGCGACGAGGAAACCGGATAATACAGGCCAGAAATTATGACTGCGGTTGCTGAATAATCCAACAATAAGCGCAATACCCGAGCAGATTAATAATGCACCCACTACTGTGCTTAAAATATCGCCAGAGACGAACGGAAAACTGATACACAGCAACCCGACGATAAACAGCAGCACGGCAATAAACTGGATTGCTCTGCGATGTTTTTTAAGCATCTCCAGATCAAACTTCAAAATTGTTGCCTTATCTATATATAACATAGAACCACCCTATAAAATTAAGAAGAAAATCCCCTGCTATCAATCTATGCCAAAAACGCGTCTAAGAATGCAGTCGATTTAATAAAAATTTCCTAATTACAGTATCTGATGCATCTGTAACTCATTGTATTGAAATAAAAATATCTGATTTTGATATTTTCCATCAACATGACATATACAGAAAACCAGGTTATAACCTCAGTGTCGAAATTGATTCGTGACGGCTCTTTCACTTTATAGTTGAGGATATTACGATGAAAAAAGTATTAGGCGTTATTCTTGGTGGTCTGCTTCTTCTGCCAGTAGTGAGCAATGCAGCGGATGCGCAAAAAGCAGCTGATAACAAAAAACCGGTCAACTCCTGGACCTGTGAAGATTTCCTGGCTGTGGACGAATCCTTCCAGCCAACTGCAGTTGGTTTTGCTGAAGCGCTGAACAACAAAGATAAACCAGAAGATGCGGTTTTAGATGTTCAGGGTATTGCAACCGTAACCCCAGCTATCGTTCAGGCTTGTACTCAGGATAAAAAAGCCAGCTTTAAAGATAAAGTTAAAGGCGAATGGGACAAAATTAAGAAAGATATGTAATACCGGGAATGCGTTACATCGTATTTCCTTGCATATTGAACAGGCCGGAATATCTTCTTTAAAAGCAGCTATTCCTCCTGTTTGTATATAATCTCTATATTGAATGGGTTACAAAATGAACATTTCATCTCTCCGTAAAGCGTTTATTTTTATGGGCGCTGTAGCGGCTTTGTCACTGGTGAACGCACAATCTGCGCTGGCAGCCAATGAATCTGCTAAAGATATGACCTGCCAGGAATTTATTGATCTGAATCCAAAAGCAATGACACCGGTTGCATGGTGGATGCTGCATGAAGAGACAGTATATAAAGGTGGCGATACCGTTACTTTAAATGAAACCGATCTCACTCAAATTCCTAAAGTGATCGAATACTGCAAGAAAAACCCGCAGAAAAATTTGTATACCTTCAAAAATCAAGCATCTAATGACTTGCCGAATTAATGAGGTACAAGTAAAAAGGAGTAGCAAGTTGAGCCATCTTGCTGCTCCTTTTTGCATTTTTATATGACAGCAGAATTTATTATACGTCTTATACTCGCAGCAATTGCCTGTGGCGCTATTGGCATGGAAAGGCAAATACGCGGCAAAGGAGCAGGGTTACGCACACATGTATTAATTGGCATGGGAAGCGCCCTGTTTATGATTGTTTCGAAATATGGTTTTGCTGACGTACTGTCTTTAGATCACGTCGGACTGGACCCCAGCCGTATTGCTGCTCAGGTGGTGACGGGCGTCGGGTTTATCGGTGCAGGTAACATTCTCGTTCGTAACCAAAATATTGTAGGTCTGACGACGGCAGCGGATATCTGGGTGACCGCCGCCATTGGTATGGTTATTGGTAGCGGTATGTACGAACTGGGCATTTATGGTTCAGTGATGACCTTACTGGTGCTGGAAGTCTTCCATCAATTAACCTTCCGCCTGATGAACAAAAATTACCATTTACAGCTGACATTAGTGAACGGTAATACGGTATCAATGCTCGACTGGTTTAAGCAGCAAAAAATAAAAACTGATTTAGTTTCGTTGCAGGAAAATGAAGATCATGAAGTGGTCGCCATTGATATCCAGCTTCATGCCACAACGTCGATAGAAGATCTGTTGCGATTATTAAAAGAGATGGCAGGGGTGAAAGGCGTTTCAATTAGCTAATCTGTATAGTTATTTATTCGCAGGAGTACCAGTGCGGTACTCCTGTTGGTTTTAATGATCGAGGACGATCAGTGGTGAATGGTTGGCAGGATCTTTAAGTACGGTAATATCCGCGCCGTAGAGCATTGTCAGCGCCTGCTGTGTCAATACGTCCTGCGGTTTACCATTTGCGATAACCTTTCCTTTTTGCATTAATACAATACGGTCTGCATAACGCGCGGCAAGATTTAGATCGTGCAATACGCAGCAAACATTGAACTGCCGTTCGTGAACTAACTGGCGTAATAAACGGAACAAGTGCTGCTGATGGTGAATATCCAGCGCCGAAGTTGGTTCATCAAGAAATAACCATTTCGGTGAGGGAGTAGGTTCCCAGAGTTGCACCAGCAGGCGCGCTAATTGTACGCGCTGTTGTTCACCACCGGATAATTGCCGATAGTCACGGTTTGCTAACGCCTGACAGTCACATAACGCCATTATTTGTGCTGTTTCATTATCCTGATTACCAGTGCGATGCGGATGCCGCCCCATCTGGATAACTTCTTGTACGCTGAATGGAAACGCCATGTGGCTATTTTGACGCATCACGGCCCGGTGTTTCGCCAGTTCAGTAATCGACCATTCATTTAATGGCTTATTAAACAACCGACATTCGCCGCTATCAGGTTGAAGATAGCCGGTTAACTGGCGAAGCAGCGTAGATTTTCCCGCACCATTAGGGCCGAGAATGGCAACAATTTCCCCACCGGGAAAAGTCAGCGAGACATTGTCAGTTAGACACCGCCCCTGAAGGCTATAAACCAGATTCTGGGCGCTGATCATGTGATCCTCCGGTTGCGCAGAATCAACCACATAAAATAAGGACCGCCAAGCAGGCTGGTTAATAATCCCACGGGCATTTCTGCTGGCTGTACCAGCGTGCGGGCAAGCGTGTCTGCCATCAGCAATAAACAGGCTCCGGCGAGGGCGGAGCAAGGGATTAGCCAGCGGTGATTTGCCCCGGTAGTCATACGAATCAGATGCGGGATCACCAGGCCGATAAAGCCGATAATGCCGCTTACCGATACGGCGGCACCAACGAGCAGTGAGCTCACTAACAGTAATTGCTGGCGTTTACGCTTAACGTTCACGCCGAGGTAGTGGGCTTCTTCATCACCGAGCTGCAGTAAATTCAGCGTTCCGGCGAGACAAGTTGTTGCGATAATGGCCGGTAGGATGAATGAACTGGCAACCAATAACGTCGGCCATTGCGCCTGTCCAAGATTGCCCATCATCCACAATGTGAGTTGTCGTAGCTGCTGCTCATCGCCGATATAGCTCAGGATGCCGATCGCTGCGCCGCACAGGGCATTGATGGCGATACCGGCGAGTAATAATTGCATCATGCTGCCATCGCGATGGCGCTGCGTGATGAGAAAAATGATGGTGCAGACCACTAAACTTCCGGCAATGGCAAACACCATTTGCTCATAGAGCACCAGCACCACTGGGAAGGAGAAGGGCAGCACAATTGCAACGCCAACCATTAATGCAGAACCGCTACTGACGCCGAGTAATCCTGGGTCAGCCATTGGGTTGCGAAAAAGCCCCTGCATAATTACCCCTGCGGTTGCCAACGCTGCACCTACCAGCACCGCCAGCAAAACCCGTGGTAGACGAATATTGAGCCAGATATCGCGGTATTCCTCATCAAAAAGAGCATCAAAACTGATCCTTAACGCTCCCTGACTGGCACCGAACAGCACCAGAGCGAGCAATAATAGTGATAGCCCCATAAAGACCCTGGCGGAAGAGAGTGAATCCTTGAGCACGCAAAACTCCGTTACGACATTACGGCGCGGACATGCCGCGCCGGGGTATCACGCCGGTTTCAGGTCCGGTTCAATCAGACTGTAGACCTGCTGGTTAAGTGCTGGCGCATTTGCCAGTTCATGGATATGTGCGGCGACATCGGCACGGTGAACAAAACCATGACACTCCTGATTTTGTATCCGTTGTGCTTTGCCCGTTGCCGCACCATCAAGCAGACCGCCAGGGCGGAGAATGGCGTAATCAAGCTGGCTGGTTTGCAACCAGCTTTCCGCCAGCGTTTTTTCCCGTACCGCCTGACCAAACGCAGCCTTTGCCCGCTCCGATAAAAACGGCCAGCTATCGCCGCATCCCAAAGAGGTCACCAGAATCATGCGACTGATGCCGGCCTTTTCGGCCTCATCAATCACTGTTCTGTGCGCCAGATAATCCTGAGCTCCGCCCATTGTTGAGATGATAAGCGCATCCGGGCCAGCTGCGCGGCAAGCATCCGCGACTACGCTGGCATCACAGGCGTCGCCTGTAAAAACCTGTACGCCTTGTTGCGCCAGTTTCGTGGCGGCATCGGCATGACGAACGACAGCAACGACCGGACGTTGCTCTGCCAGCGCCAGTTCAAGCGTTCTGGCACCCACACCTTTTCCGCCTGCGCCAAAGAGTAGCCACGGCGTCATCAGGCGTGTTCCTTTAACGATGCTGACAGAGCATGGAAGGCGCTGACTTGTTCGCTCAGGAGCTGACGATGGTCATCCCTGCCGAGGAAGATTTTCAGCATTGCGCTGCCTTCTTTGTTGAAAAAGAGAATGGATGCGGTGTCCATGCCCATAAATTTACGTTCGATCAAGGCAATATGTGTGCAGTTTTCTGCTTTGATATGCCCGGACATGCCGTGCTTTCCGCGTAGGTTGAAATAGCCGTGGCGGTGGAAACCCGAAGGCAGTTCGCCGCTAAATTCGAGGATGACATCGGCAGTATGTACTAACGTGGTGACGTTGCCCCATTCGCAGACGGTATCCCAGACAGTATCGAATTTATCGCCTGACACTATGGTAGAGGAGGGCAGATTTTTCACTACTTCCAGCAGTGTGGTGTTGTATTGTTCGGCTACCACCTCCAGCGTACCGTCCGGCTCCGTTTTCAAAAATTCTTGTAACGAGACATGGCTCATAAATCACTCCTGTTATGGTTTTTCACGCACAATCGCTGGCGCATTAAGTACCTGAATTAGTTCATTAAGAGACTGCAAAATATTGCTTGCCCAGAAACGACCTTCATTAGTCAGCCGCAGGCAAGTTGACGCATCGCGGCTTAAGCCTTTTTGGTGCCATTGAGCCAGTAACGGCGCGAGTTTTTCGGCATGTGGCGTAAGTTCATCCAGCGGTACACGCGCTGTTTCAACACCTGACTGCAAGGTATGACGCCATTGCGCATTACGTTCGGCGTTACGCATGATCATCATCAGCGGTTTTTTGCCTGCCGCGACGGATTCATGCCAGGTCTGCAGATTGCGTTCGTTCATCCAGGAGTAACCATTAATCGAACCGCCGGCTCCGGAACCAAAGGCCAGACAATCGGCACCTTGTTTAATCAGCAGGTTATAGAGATTGCGTTCGCGTGTGGTACGGCCCCAGTGGCTGTTACTGATGCAGCGCCAACCGACATCGTCCATAAAATCACACCCTTGCAGATAAAGATCGCGACGTTCTGCCGGAGAGGGCACGGTAGTACGCCCATTTTCCACGGCTTTGCCCAGCGGTGTATTGGGCAGGACATTGAGCGCATAGAGATCGACGCCGTCGAGACCGATATCGCGGGCAATAGCCAGATCTTCTCCCCAGGTTTGCGCATCCTGACCTGGCAGGCCAAACAGCAGGTCACAGACCACCGCAGCACGGTCACGTTTGACCAGGCTTTCCATAAACGCAATGGCGGTTGGGCCATCCGAGGTGCGGGCCATTTTCTTGCGGATTTTGCTGTTAAACGACTGGATACCAATTGAGAAACGGTTTGCTCCTGCATCAAGACAAGCATCGATTCGCTCAGCGTCAAAATTCAGTACCCGGCCTTCGATAGTGATTTCACAATCAGGGGCCAGTGGCAGCTTTTCTCGTAATGTGTTGATAATTCTGGCTAACTCGTGTGCCGAAAGCGCGGAAGGCGTACCGCCACCGAAATAGACCGCGTGGATGGGGGCAGACTGATGCAATACGCTGTCCGCTTCCATTTCTATTTCACGAATCAGGGCGTCGGTATAATGAGCACACGCATCCTCATTAAAACGGTTCTGATAAAAACCACAAAACGTGCAGTGTGTCGCACAAAAAGGAATGTGTAGATAAACCAGTCGCTTACGTGGTGATACCGTTTGATTGATCATCTCTTGCCAGGTCTGTGCCAGTTGCTCTTTGGCAACCGGAATGGCTCCACGAAACGGCATCATGGCGCGCCTGTCTTTAAATGGCTGATCACCGTCTAAAGCAAAATGTGGCGTGAGATCCAGGGTGTTATTTGCGTTCATTCGTCTGATTTAAATCCATTTATTGCGGCCAAAGCTGCTGGTGTAAAGACTCAACGACATCAGCAATACGCGGACCCATTCCCAGAATCAGGTTTTGATCAACGGTGATAATGCGCTGGTTTTTCCATGCGGCAGTGTGGGTAATTCCGGCAATAGAACGTAGCCGATTAATATCGCCATCGACCATTTGTGAGGTTACGACAATCACTTCTGGATTGGCCGCAATCAGTGATTCTGCACTGTAGCTTTTGTACTGCTGGTGGGTTGCGACGTTTTCTGCTCCGGCAAGCGAAAGAATGGCGTCCGCGACGCTGCCTTTACCGGCAACCTGTGGCGCACTTCCGCCTGCGGAGAGAATAAACATGGCTCTAACCGGGGCTTTTTTGGCCGCCACGTTTTGCTGTACTCGCTCCAGGCGTTGGTTGATCTGTGTCACCAGCGCCTCGCCTTGTTCAGGAACCTGTAGCGTTTTTGCCAGTTGGCGAATGTTGGCGTACATCTGCTCAAGGGTGGCAGGCACACGCGGCAGGGTAACGACGTTGACTTTCTGCGCCCGTAGTTGGTCGAGCACAATTTGCGGTCCAGCATCCTGCCAGGTAATTACGCTATCCGGGCGAAGTGACAAAATGCCTTCGCTGCTGAGTTGTTTCCAGTAGCCAATATGCGGCAGTTTGGCGGTTTCTGGTGGATAAGATGTCGTTTCATCGACACCAACCACGCGTTCGCCAGCGCCCATCGCGTAGATTAGCTCCGTCAGCGATCCTCCTGCGACCACGATACGTTCGGCAGCCGTTACGCTAAAAGCCCAGCTAAGAGCCAGTACTGCCGTAAACAATTTTTTTCGTTTTACCGCGGTCTTCGCGGCAGAGGCCACGGCTGAAATACATAACGTCAGTGGGGAAAAAAGAAACGGCCTGGTGATGATCCTTGGCATAATATGAGAACTCTTATCAAATTGAGAATGATCATGATTATCATTTGAGTTATATATGAAATACAACCGTCGATTCAATACGCAAGGCGTTACAAGCGTATTTATTTTTGATTTTTATCAAGATGCTTCGTCAGCTAACGTTCTTGTTACCGACTAAATTTCAGCGCGGGAAAAAGCTGAGAACCCAGAGATATCGAGGCTTGCAGAGCAAAGCGAAGAGAAAATTATCACTGTTAACGACAAAGTTTAGTGATGAGGTCATGGGGGAATAACCATAAAAACAAAGTGGTTTCCAGGGCGCAGGATAAGTTTCATAACCCCCTGTTTATTGTGTTAATGGCGGTTAAAAAAAAGCTTGATCATAAAAAATTGATCGATAATAATTCTCATTATCACGTTTGCATTTAACAAAATACGGCCATATGGATAACAAAGCCATATCATTTGCAAGGGGTAACGCACAGCGCTCTTCACTCCTGATGGGGCATATCGTTTTGCCTGACAAAGAGGGCGTGCTTTTGCGTATTTGCCGAGATACCAGGCAATTTCATGGGATATAAACGCCTGTAAACTCACCCGGCGAATATTATCGCCCTGAATTTTAAATAAATTTATTTTTCGCCAGCCACCCCGGTATTAACCCAGGCAGCCAGCATTTTTTATTTTCCTCATGGAGAATCGCTATGTCACGTCCGCAATTTACCTCGTTGCGTTTGAGTTTGTTGGCTTTGGCTGTTTCTGCCACCTTGCCAACGTTTGCTTTTGCTACTGAAACCATGACCGTTACGGCAACGGGGAATGCCCGTAGTTCCTTCGAAGCGCCTATGATGGTCAGCGTCATCGACACTTCCGCTCCTGAAAATCAAACGGCTACTTCAGCCACCGATCTGCTGCGTCATGTTCCTGGAATTACTCTTGATGGTACCGGACGAACCAACGGTCAGGATGTAAATATGCGTGGCTATGATCATCGCGGCGTGCTGGTTCTTGTCGATGGTGTTCGCCAGGGAACGGATACCGGACACCTGAATGGTACTTTTCTTGATCCGGCGCTGATCAAGCGTGTTGAGATTGTTCGCGGACCTTCAGCATTACTGTATGGCAGTGGCGCGCTGGGTGGGGTGATCTCCTACGATACGGTCGATGCAAAAGATTTATTGCAGGAAGGACAAAGTAGTGGTTTTCGTGTCTTTGGTACTGGCGGCACGGGGGACCATAGCCTGGGATTAGGCGCGAGCGCGTTTGGACGAACTGAAAATCTGGATGGTATTGTGGCCTGGTCCAGTCGCGATCGGGGTGATTTACGCCAGAGCAATGGTGAAACCGCGCCGAATGACGAGTCCATTAATAACATGCTGGCGAAAGGGACCTGGCAAATTGATTCAGCCCAGTCTCTGAGCGGTTTAGTGCGTTACTACAACAACGACGCGCGTGAACCAAAAAATCCGCAGACTGTTGAGGCTTCTGATAGCAGCAACCCGATGGTTGATCGTTCAACAATTCAACGCGATGCGCAGCTTTCTTATAAACTCGCCCCGCAGGGCAACGACTGGTTAAATGCAGATGCAAAAATTTACTGGTCGGAAGTCCGTATTAATGCGCAAAACACGGGGAGTTCCGGCGAGTATCGTGAACAGATAACAAAAGGAGCCAGGCTGGAGAACCGTTCCACTCTCTTTGCCGACAGTTTCGCTTCTCACTTACTGACATATGGCGGTGAGTATTATCGTCAGGAACAACATCCGGGCGGCGCGACGACGGGCTTCCCGCAAGCAAAAATCGATTTTAGCTCCGGCTGGCTACAGGATGAGATCACCTTACGCGATCTGCCGATTACCCTGCTTGGCGGAACCCGCTATGACAGTTATCGCGGTAGCAGTGACGGTTACAAAGATGTTGATGCCGACAAATGGTCATCTCGTGCGGGGATGACTATCAATCCGACTAACTGGCTGATGTTATTTGGCTCATATGCCCAGGCATTCCGTGCCCCGACGATGGGCGAAATGTATAACGATTCTAAGCACTTCTCGATTGGTCGCTTCTATACCAACTATTGGGTGCCAAACCCGAACTTACGTCCGGAAACTAACGAAACTCAGGAGTACGGTTTTGGGCTGCGTTTTGATGACCTGATGTTGTCCAATGATGCCCTGGAATTTAAAGCCAGCTACTTTGATACCAAAGCGAAGGATTACATCTCCACGACCGTCGATTTCGCGGCGGCGACAACTATGTCGTATAACGTCCCGAACGCCAAAATCTGGGGCTGGGATGTAATGACGAAATATACCACTGATCTGTTTAGCCTTGATGTGGCCTATAACCGTACCCGCGGCAAAGACACCGATACCGGCGAATACATCTCCAGCATTAACCCGGATACCGTTACCAGCACTCTGAATATTCCGATCGCTCACAGTGGCTTCTCTGTTGGGTGGGTTGGTACGTTTGCCGATCGCTCAACACATATCAGCAGCAGTTACAGCAAACAACCAGGCTATGGCGTGAATGATTTCTACGTCAGTTATCAAGGACAACAGGCGCTGAAAGGTATGACCACTACTTTGGTGTTGGGTAACGCTTTCGACAAAGAGTATTGGTCGCCGCAAGGCATCCCACAGGATGGTCGTAACGGAAAAATTTTCGTGAGTTATCAATGGTAATCATCTGCCCCGATATTTCGGGGCATTTATCTGGAAGGAAGAGAGACAATGAACCACTACACACGCTGGCTTGAGTTAAAAGAACAAAATCCCGGAAAGTACGCGCGTGACATCGCAGGGTTAATGAATATTAGCGAAGCAGAACTGGCATTTGCACGCGTCACGCACGATGCGTGGCGGATGCGCGGCGATATCCGTGAAATTCTGGCGGCGCTCGAAAGTGTTGGCGAGACCAAATGTATTTGCCGTAATGAATATGCAGTCCATGAGCAAGTTGGTGCGTTCACAAACCAGCATTTGAACGGACATGCCGGATTGATCCTCAATCCACGCGCGCTGGATTTGCGTCTGTTTCTCAATCAATGGGCCAGTGTTTTTCACATTAAAGAAAATACGACTCGTGGCGAACGCCAGAGTATTCAGTTCTTTGATCATCAGGGCGATGCATTACTAAAAGTTTATGCCACCGACAATACCGATATGGCGGCATGGAGTGAGCTTCTGGCACGGTTTATCACCGATGAGAATACGCCGCTTGAGTTAAAAGCCGTTGATGCGCCAGTCGTTCAAATGCGAGCCGATGCCAGTGTGGTCGAGCAAGAGTGGCGGGCGATGACCGACGTTCATCAGTTTTTTACGTTGCTAAAGCGCCACAACCTGACGCGCCAACAGGCGTTCAATCTGGTGGCAGACGATTTGGCCTGCAAAGTATCCAACAGTGCGTTGGCGCAAATTCTTGAATCTGCACAGCAGGATGGCAATGAAATCATGGTGTTTGTTGGCAACCGTGGCTGCGTACAGATTTTCACTGGCGTGGTAGAAAAAGTGGTGCCAATGAAAGGTTGGCTGAATATTTTTAACCCGACGTTTACTCTTCATCTATTAGAAGAGAGCATTGCTGAAACCTGGGTAACCCGTAAACCTGCTAGTGACGGTTATGTGACCAGTCTGGAATTGTTTGCCCATGATGGTACGCAGATAGCGCAACTTTATGGTCAACGTACAGAAGGCGAACAGGAGCAAGCGCAATGGCGTAAGCAAATTGCTTCGCTGATACCGGAAGTCGTTACTGCATAACGTATAATTAACGGGAGGTCTGGCTATTTATTGCTGGGCCTCTTTATATTAATCAATCGATCACACCAGATAATCAATATGCTGATGGCGTACCAACTCATTGATCCGCTTAAGATTGAGGATCATCATGATATTGTGTTTATGGCAGTAGAACGTTTTTAGCGATATTTTCAGTTTCTCCAGAATATCTTCCGTTGTCATTTGACTCGCAATGCAGCTCAGAACCTGATGCTGCTTGCGCGAAAGGGACACATCCGCTTCAGGCACAGAGCAGTAACTGCCATTGATGAGTGCGACAAAGTCGATGATGGTGATAGTTCGCGGAACAAAGGTCACCGGTACTTTCCCCAGGCAGCGTTTAATATTAAAGGGAGAGAAAATAATCACATGGACAGGTTTTAATCGTTCAATCTGAGTGAGCAAATTAGAATGAAATACATTATTCATTAATGTATCAATAATGACGAAGGCATTCTGATGCAACATTACGTCGATCTCTTCTTCGTTCTGTATATGAACGACATTACCTTTACTCAGAATGTTTTTCATCGCGGTGAAGAACATCGTATCCCTGGTAATTATAAGAAACATAACCGACTCCTGGTGCGAACATTAACTTTATAATCAGTTTGCCAAAGGTAATTAACAGGACAGGGCTTATAATAATAGTTAGCTGGCTGTGTATTAATTTGATGTAATGCATGATGCAGATGCTGAGAAAGCATCTGCATCTTTCGGTGGTGTTATTTGACCAGCTCAGGTGTTACCTGACTCACCGCGTTGGTGTAGTAAGGCGCACCCCAGCCCGGTTCCGGCCAGAATGCACCATAGCCGTAATCCCACAGGTTATAGGTGGTATTAACCACTTCTCTCAAATGCCACACCTGGATGCCCTGCATATTCACTTCGAGGAAGTTATACGGGACTTTATTGATAAAGCCAGGTTGTTCACCCTGAATGGTACCGAGGATGGTAACAAAGTGATTACGATAGTTCACTGGATCAAGGAAGCCGCTTTGTCTGGCGAGCAGTCGGCCCTGATAGTTGGCTTCAATATCAGGCTTCGCATAGCTATCCAACGGTAATACAGCGATTTCTAACAACGTATCCGTTTTGCCATTGATAACGTTGATAACCTTCCCACCAAAGCGCGCTTGTTGACCAACATATAACCCCGGCTGGTTATGAACAGCAACAAAACTTTTTTGAATATCAGGTTGGTTATTGCCTTTGATATTTTGCGGAATTGAACTACATGCGGCAAGCAAAAATGAAAGGCTGAGGATGAGTGCACCTTTTGTCATGTTCATGTTACTATCCTTATCAACAAATATTAAAACCATAATAGATATTTCTTTATAGTTTTCATCTGATTCTGAGGCGATATGCCTGATAGTAACGTAAACCTGTCTGATGTTTATATCCCTTCTGTTTAGTTTAATTCTGTTAATTTTGGGGCGTGACATGAGTATCCATCGCCCCATAAAATAGTCTTTTTTTAAAGGTACATAAAATCTATTTTTATTCAATGATTATAAAGTGCTAATGTTCATATTATGGGATTATATTCTGGTAATGATTTGATAAGCGAATTCTTTTGCCAGATGGTGTTTCTATTTCCACCCCATAATTTATAGTTTTTTCATCAGGTAGCGATCTCTTTAAATAAGGTGCGTATGACATTTTTTTTGGGTTAAGCGTCTCGTATTGAAATACTTCGAATTGATATTCAGACATTTCTGCCCATGTTTGAATTTTATTGTATCGGGGTAGTGTCGTAAAGGCTTTAACTTGCTTATAACATTGTTTTTTGAATTCTTGCTGATATTTTAATATGTCATTGTATGAAATATTGGTTATCCTGGCCTCTAAGAATTTAATTATTGTCGAAGCAATTTCCGCTTTTGCTCGTAAAAAGTTGTCATTAATGGTTAATAATGTTGAAAATAAACCTTCGATTTGTTTGTCAAGATATTGTTCGTCTTTATATAATTTTGGGGTAGGGTGTTCTTTATGTGAAAAAATAGTGTCACCTAAATTTGCGTCAGTGAAATTTATATTAAGTAGATCTTCGAAATAAAACCTTGACAAGGTTAGAACGAACCCGGACAGGTTCTGTCCTGTCATATTGAAATCAATAAAGTTGGTTCCGGCAAAGACTTTCATCCTGTTTTTATTTTCACTGTGCTCAATATATAACTTCGTCATTTTTTGATACAGGTTTTGAATATCTTTTATATTAGTCGGTAAGTCAGCTCGTTGTTCAGCAATAAAATTAGTATCTGAAAACATGGTTTGGACACTGAATCTTACTGGTATTCCCTCTTCTACGCTAATTTTAGTTATGATTGCCTTGTCGGGTTTAGGATTAGCGACAACAATGATTCGACATTCAGCACTTTTGTTCTTTTCGTATCTAATGTTATTAATTTGATTAAGTAGTCCCTGTGCCTGCCGCGTAAGTGGTGTCGAACTTATCGATTCAATGTTAGTAATAAGACTTACAAGTTGAGCCACAACTTTGGAGTAGTCTGCATTTGTATATGTGGTGTTCGTGCGGCACGCATAAATTTGTGGGAGGTGTTTCCGCGCTAAATCATATTGTTCAGGGTTGTATCCTTCTCCAGAGAATGGGGAATTAATGGGTTGTTGTTCTTCCTGATTATCACAAGGCCACATCGGTGTGTCTGGTGTTTTAACATTGTCGGTATCTGTTGTGCGGTTATAAATATCGCCGTGATATGTATTTATCATACCTGGGGTAAAGTCAATTGACATAACATTCCTTATTGTTCATCTATTTCGCTAAATTTTTGTAAATCGGAGAATTAGAGCAGGAATGGATTTTCTTCTACGCGGAAATAAACATAATGCGCCATATCTTCCTGATATAATTACCTTTAACTTCCCTTTCATTTCCACCCGGTAATATTTGTGTATAAAAAAAGGGCAGTGATAGTATCGTAAAGGAAAACGTTAACAACTATCAAAAAGCGCTCATTTTAAAAAGTTATGATGTTCTCCGATAGTGTGTGAAGTGATATTTTTGTGATGTTTTAGATGTGTAATAATGAACCAGGTTAAAGTGTATTTAAAAATGTGTTGTATTGGCGACTGAAATCTGCCCTTTAAAAGGGGGGATAGCACTGAGACAAAGAGGCATTGCTTCTCCGATAAAATGTCAGAGAAGCATGATTGCGTGGTGATTGTCGATTGATGACTTACTGACGGATCCGTCATCATTCTCAAAGCATTAGTTAAGTTATTTGTGCTTTTTAAGGATTATCCTATCTATGATTTTCTACTCAGAAGGATAAGGCACTCACAATGCTCCTTATAGTTTACTGCTGGCATCTATTTAAAATAGCATTTGAGTCAAATAGCCCATCAAGATAGCCATACCTAATATAACCGTCAGGAATGCAGCTATCATCGGCATTCTGAACATTGATTTAAGTAATATCACTTCCGT
The DNA here is from genome assembly GCF_046486495.1 of Escherichia sp. WS3227_2. Lineage (NCBI taxonomy): Bacteria > Pseudomonadati > Pseudomonadota > Gammaproteobacteria > Enterobacterales > Enterobacteriaceae > Escherichia > Escherichia sp. WS3227_2. Next base: position 174,214 of record NZ_JBJQLG010000007.1, on the reverse strand, counting down.
CAGGCTTGCGCCGGCACTGCCGATGATTAATGCCATTAATGCTCCCAGACCCATTCCTTTTGTCATCAGAACAGATGCCAGAGGGATAACCGCCTCTGCCCGGATATACAGCGGAATACCGACAACGGCGCTCAATGGGATGGCGAAGGGATTATCTGCCCCTGCATGAGCGGCAATCCACTCTGAGGGAATAAAGCCATAAATAAAAGAGCCTATTAATACCCCTAACAAAAGATATGGCAGTACATCTTTAAACTGTTGCAACGCATCTTTGGTGGCTAGTTTTATGGGATTAATACTTACCACAGCTTTGGTACTGCAACAGGTAACTACAGGTTTCTCAATGGCTTTAGCCGCTGGACTACAGCAACTCACTTTTATTGGCGTATATGTCGTCCCCGGCGAAGTTTTGGCTGGAGCACAACAATTTGCTGATGAGCTTTTACTGGCAATGATATGACGTTCAAATCCCAGAGAATCCAGGATAATACTGGCAAGTACGGAGACGCCGGCGGCGATAATCGCGTACAACAAGGTAACTTTCCAGCCAAAGGTCACCCACATTAACCCGACGATAATGGGATTAAGTAATGGGGAAACAAATAAAAAAGTGAGAGTCGGACCAAACCCGGCTTTCGCTGATAACAAGCCACGTAACATTGGGATTGTCGAGCAACTACAGAACGGGGTAACGGCTCCCAACAGAGCAGCCAGGAGATAGCCTCTCCCTTTTCTGGCCCCCATCATTTGCTGGATTTTATGGTCTGGCACCTTTTGTCTTATCAGGCTGACACCGGCACTAATCACTATAAACAGCAAAGAAAGCTCGACGGCGAGAAACACAAACATCTCTGCAGCATCTTGCAGCATCGCAAGCCAACTACTCATACGTAACCTCATTGAATAAATCTATATTTCCAGAATAATCGAAATGAAATTCAGATCAAGATATTTCTGGTATTATCGAAATATCAACCAGACAAAGGGGGTGTCATATGCAGTTGGAAGAAGTTGCTAAAGCGCTGAAAGAGCTAGGTCACCCGACCCGTTTGTTCATATTCAAACACTTGGTCAAAGCGGGGGAACAAGGTTTGCCGGTCGGTGAGTTGCAAAAGCAGCTTGGGATACCCGGCTCTACACTCAGTCACCATATTTCAGCACTGGTATCGGTAGGGCTGGTCAAACAAAACCGTGAGAGTCGGACGCTGATGTGTGTTTCGCAATACGCAATGCTGGAAGCGATAATTGAATTCTTACGCGAGGAGTGCTGCGTAAATAGCAAAATTGCCTGATGCGCTACGCGCTACAGATTTCATGCCATGCACGGTTTTGTAGGTCGGATAAGACGCGTTAGCGTCGCATCCGACATAAACGAAGCGCACTTTACCAACTATCGGCAGTGGATATCGCCGCTTTATTTCAGGCGTTTACCCGCTTCATCAACCACTTTCTCGCCATCTTCCTTGGTGAACGCGCGTTGTTGCGCATCTGGCAGAATTTCCAGCACCACTTCTGAAGGGCGGCACAGGCGAGTTCCCAGCGGCGTCACCACAATCGGGCGATTAATCAGAATCGGGTGCTGAAGCATAAAGTCGATTAACCGATCGTCAGTAAATTTATCTTCTGCAAGGCCCAGTTCCTCATACGGCTCGACGTTTTTACGCAGCAGCGCGCGTACGGAAATCCCCATATCGGCAATGAGTTTGACCAGTTCATCACGCGTCGGTGGGGTTTCCAGATAATAGACAATGGTCGGTTCTGTGCCGCTGTTGCGGATCATCTCCAGCGTATTTCGCGACGTGCCGCAGGCTGGGTTGTGATAAATGGTAATGTTGCTCATATCAATATCTCATTACAAAGTGAAAGAGAGACGTAGCGCCAGCGCAGCCAGCGTCACAAAAAGCACCGGCAGGGTCATGATAATCCCTGTACGGAAGTAATATCCCCAGCTGATAGTCATATTCTTCTGCGAAAGTACGTGCAGCCAGAGTAGCGTCGCCAGGCTACCAATTGGGGTAATTTTCGGCCCCAAATCGCAGCCAATCACGTTGGCATAAACCATCGCTTCTTTGATAACGCCAGATGCCGTGCTGCCATCAATGGACAACGCGCCAACCAGTACCGTCGGCATATTGTTCATAATAGAAGAGAGGAAGGCGGTGAGGAATCCGGTGCCGAGCGTCGCGGCCCACAGGCCGTTTTCCGCCAGCACGTTGAGTACGCCAGAAAGATATTCCGTTAGTCCGGCATTGCGCAGGCCATAAACCACCAGATACATGCCGAGCGAGAAGATGACAATCTGCCAGGGCGCACCGCGCAGGACTTTACCCGTATTAATTGCATGACCGCGTTTAGCGACGGCAAATAATATCAGCGCGCCCACTGCCGCAATGGCGCTTACCGGAATGCCGAGCGGTTCCAGGACGAAAAATCCCACCAGCAGAAACAGTAAAACAACCCAGCCAGTTTTGAACGTAGCAGGATCTTTAATCGCTTCTGCGGGAGATTTCAGCAGCGCCATATCGTAGTTCTGTGGAATATCTTTGCGGAAATAGAGATGCAACATCACCAGCGTTGCAACAATTGCGGCGATATCCACCGGCACCATCACCGATGCGTATTCGCGAAAGCCGAGGCCAAAGAAATCTGCGGAAACGATATTCACCAGGTTGGAGACAATAAGCGGCAGGCTGGCGGTATCGGCAATGAACCCGGCCGCCATCACGAACGCAAGCGTAGTGCCTTTACTGAACCCTAAAGCCAGCAGCATGGCGATGACAATCGGTGTCAAAATAAGCGCCGCGCCATCATTGGCAAACAGAGCTGCAACGGCAGCACCGAGCAGGACAATCCAGGTAAACAGCAAGCGACCGCGTCCATTGCCCCAGCGTGAGACGTGCAGCGCCGCCCATTCAAAAAAGCCGGACTCATCCAGCAGCAGGCTGATGATAATGACGGCAATAAACGCCGCCGTCGCGTTCCAGACGATATTCCACACCACCGGAATATCACCCGGATGAACCACGCCCGTAAGCAACGCCAGTACCGCGCCGAGCGTTGCACTCCAGCCGATGCCTAAACCTTTCGGCTGCCAGATAACCAATACGATGGTCAGGACAAAAATAGCGCCTGCCAGTAACATACACCCTCCTGACAGGGCGACATGGTCGCCCTGTATAAAAAATTAACTTGCCAGCTTTCTGAGTTTTTCGATACCCGTAGGTTCTTGTGCGAATAGAGGGACCAGCGCTACACGCTTAGCATGTCGGGCCATCACCGCCTCAATTTGTGGTCGTTCCTGCGTTGCTCGCTGACACAGTAGCGACGAACGAGTTTCCGCAATAGAAAGGCAGTTATTGATTATCCAGCCCCAGGGATGAATCCCTGCGCGTTTAAGATCGGCCTGCAAATTAGCCGCTTCCAGTACGGGTGTGGTTTCAGGCAGCGTAACCAGCAGCACTTTGGTGCGTTGCGGATCCTGAAGTTGCATCATTGGCGTAGTAAAGTGACCTTTTTCGCCCATTTTTTTCGCCATTTCACGGTGATAAGCCCCGGTGGCATCCAGCAGTAACAGCGTGTGACCGGTTGGCGCGGTATCCATCACCACAAAACGTTTACCCGCCTCACGGATCACGCGCGAGAACGCCTGAAATACAGCAATCTCTTCGGTGCAGGGAGAGCGTAAATCCTCTTCCAGCAGTCGTTTCCCCGCTTCATCGAGATCTTTTCCCTTTGTCTCAAGGACATGCTGGCGATAGCGCTCGGTCTCTTCCTGCGGATTGATCCTGCTGACCTGTAGGTTGGTAAGTGTGCCGTTTAGGGTAGTGTTAATGTGGGCAGCAGGATCGGAGGTTGTAAGATGCACATCGAATCCCATATCTGCCAGCCTGACGGCGATAGCTGCGGCCATTGTGGTTTTCCCCACGCCGCCTTTTCCCATCAGCATGATCAGACCGTGTTCACTGCGGGCAATATCATTCACTAGCTCAGAGAATGACATGTTTTCAGAGAATTGCTGGCGCATCTGGTCAGAGAGCGGTGCAGGCTCGAAACGGGTATTAAAAAGACCTTTTAATGCAGGCACGCCAACCATGTTCACCGGTTGAAGGAAGAGGGTATCTGCTGGAATGGTCGATAAACCGGCGGGTAAATTTACCAGGGCTTCCTGCTCACGCTGAACTATTGCCATTGCTAGTGGGTCATTTTGCTGCCCGGACTCAGGCAATACGCCGTTGATCACCAGATACTGATTTTTAAGACCAATCGCTGCCAGTTCTTCATGAGTGCGAGCGACTTCCTGCAATGTTGATTTTTGCAGGCGTGCAACCAGCACCAGGCGGGTACGCTCAGGATCGGATAATGCTTCTACCGCATCAGCGTACTGCTCACGCTGTTTTTCCAGCCCAGCCATCGGGCCAAGACAGGAGGCACCATCGGGATTACTTTCAATAAAACTGCTCCAGGCACCGGGGAGCTGCAGAAGTCGTATGGTATGGCCCGTTGGCGCGGTATCAAAAATGATGTGATCAAAGCGGGCCAGCAGAGAGGCATCGGTCAGTAAACCGGTGAACTCATCGAACGCCGCGATCTCCGTCGTACATGCTCCCGAAAGTTGTTCGCGTATACTATTTACAACCTCCTCAGGGAGAAGTCCTTTGATAGGGTCAACGATTCTGGCCCGATACTGTTCAGCGGCTTGCTGAGGGTCAATTTCCAGCGCGGACAAACCGGGAACCGCTGTCACAGGAGTAATAGCGTTACCAATAGTTTGATTAAATACCTGACCGACATTCGATGCGGGGTCGGTGCTGACAAGCAGAACCCGTTTTCGCCGTTCCGCCAGATGGATAGCAGTTGCGCAGGAAATTGACGTTTTACCTACGCCCCCCTTACCGGTAAAAAACAGATAAGGCGGGATATTCTGTAAGAATTTCATATGTCCCCCTGACCGGCTCAACAACAGTCGGTTTTTCCGCCACAGCAGTGTGTTGGTGCCAGTCCCACCTTCTCCAGCGGGATCCCAAACCAGCGGGCTAGCTCGGCGCGTTTCGGATAACGGCCCGCCATCACGGTTTCGCCTCCCAGTAAGATCAAGGGCAATCCTTCCGCCCCGGAAGCCTCAAGAAACGCTTTCGCTTTTTCGTTTTGCACGAAACTCATCGGTTGCTGCGCGAGATTGTAACGTTCGACCTGAACACCGCGGCTTTTCAGCCATTGCACATCTGCGGAAAAATCGACCAGCACCTGATCAACATCAGAACCACAGACGCCGGTACTGCAACACATCGCCGGATCAAACACCGTTAACGTCTTCATCTTCGACACCTCACATTCGGAAAATCATATATATCCAGGCAAATTTTTTAACTGCAGCTTGCTTTACCGTCTGCAGAGCAGTTGGCTGCGGCCAGCTTACGGGCGATAGCCTGCACGTCGTCCAGTTGGCTTAATCTTGTTTGCTCAATAATTTTCGCTGCCCATGCTGGAATATGCGGCGATAAGCGGTAATGAACCCACTTACCCTGCTTGCGATCCAGCAATAGCCCACTTTCACGCAGCAATGCCAGATGGCGGGAGATCTTGGGCTGCGACTGATCGAGGGCAGTACAGAGATCGCAGACGCATAACTCACCCAGTTCGCTAAGCAGTAAAACGATGCCCAGACGGGTTTCATCAGCAAGAATTTTGAACAGTTGGATGGGTAAGAGAAATGACATATTGCGCTCCTGATTGTTGCAGGTAGTGTCTCTCTTTGAAGCGGATAAGTCAAAAACATATATGACTTAACGAATATGTAAGTGCAGAGAAAGGTATAGGTGTGAATTAAGCGTTGGGTATTCATTTGAAAGGAGGTCTGAATCAGGACGTAAAAAAACCGACTTTGCGTCGGTTTTTTACTTTCCAGCCCTGAGTTGGTGGCTCTGGCTGGAGTGAGAGAGCTCTTATCTAACAGTTCAATACTATTAGCCAGTGGCTAACATTGCAAGAATTAGCGATTTCTTCAGCTGGAGAAGGGACAGTTTGCTATACATGTTGGTGAAAGAGGATTTATATACTTTCATCGGGTCGCTGCCGTACCAAGCCTTGTCCGAATCCGGACGTAAAAAAACCGACTTCGCGTCGGTTTTTTACTTTCCAGCCCTGAGTTGGTGGCCCTGGTTGGAGTGAGAATGCCATCATCTAACGCATCAATGCTAATACCATACTGAAACTATTGCAAGGACGTGCTGGTTATATCGTCTGCATATACTGTATGATTATCCAGTTAGCTCTGAGGCATTTTCACTCTGGTAATGCGCATAAACGCTTTCAAAGTCCTGGTCAGAAGTACGGGTGGTGCCGTTAACTGATGCTCTGGCCGGAGTGAGAGAGTTCTTATCTAACAATGAGACATGCGCCGTGACAGGCAGTGGATGAGTAAGCGGATGCATTCTCACTCCATCGCATGGAGAAAACGGGTGATTGATAAAGCAATCATCGTTCTTGGAGCGTTAATTGCGCTGCTGGAACTGATCCGCTTTCTGCTTCAGCTTCTGAACTGATAGCGGAAACGTAATTAAGGGCTAAGAGCACACTACTCTTAGCCCTTTAACATTTAACGCATTGTCACGAACTCTTCTGCCGCCGTCGGGTGAATGGCGACGGTATTGTCGAAGTCTTTTTTGGTTGCGCCCATCTTCAGCGCCACCGCGAAGCCCTGCAACATTTCATCCATACCAAAACCAATGCCGTGAATACCGACAATCTTCTCTTCCGGTCCAACGCATACCAGCTTCATGCGGCACGGCTGGCGGTGAGTGGTGACGGCGGTATACATCGCGGTGAAAGAGGATTTATAGACTTTCACCTGATCGTCGCCGTACTGCTCGCGCGCCTGCGGTTCCGTTAAACCAACAGTACCAATCGGCGGATGGCTGAAGACCACGGTTGGAATGTTGCTGTAATCCAGATGCTCATCCGGCTTGTTATTAAACAGGCGTTCAGAGAGACGGCGACCCGCTGCAACTGCCACCGGTGTCAGTTCCACTGCACCCGTGTTATCGCCCACCGCGTAAATACCTTCAACGTTGGTGTTTTGATATTTATCGACGACGATATAGCCTTTTTCGTTGGTTTTTACACCAGCGGCTTCCAGGTTGATGTTGTCATTGGCAGGCTCGCGACCAATCGCCCAAATCAGGCAATCCACCGTTTCACTGCGACCATCTTCCAGCTCCAGCGTCAGGCTGCCATCGGCATTTTTCACTACCGCTTTCGGGATGGCGTTGGTGTGCAACTGCGGACCTTCGGCATTCATCACTTCGACCAGCGTTTCAGAGATCATCGGGTCGAAGCTGCGCAGCGGCGCATGTTTACGCACAAACAGATGCGTTTTCGCGCCGAGGCCGTTAATCACGCCCGCCAGCTCAACGGCGATGTAACCCGCGCCAACAACCGCCACGCGCTCTGGCAAAGCAGGAAGGGCGAAGAAGCCATCAGAATCAATACCGTATTCCACGCCCGGAATATCCGGGTGGCTCGGACGACCGCCGGTAGCGATCAGAACATGATCGGCCGTGATGGTTTCGCCGTTTACCTCCAGCGTTTTGGCATCAACGAAGCGGGCAAAGCCTTTGATTACATCAACGTTATTTTTACCGAGCACGTTTTCATAGGAGGTATGAATACGGTCGATATAGGCGGTACGGCTGGCGATCAACGTTTCCCAGTTGAATTTATTGATAGTGGTATCAAAACCATAATCCGGGCCGTACATGTGGATCGCTTCACGGATTTGCGCCGCGTGCCACATCACTTTCTTCGGTACGCAGCCAACATTTACGCAGGTGCCGCCCAGTTCTTTGGCTTCAATCAGCGCGCATTTCTGACCGTACATAGCCGCGCGGTTGATGGAGGCGATACCGCCGCTGCCGCCGCCGATGGCGATGTAATCATAGTGTTTAGTCATGACAGAGTGTCCTTATCGTTGATTACCGCGATTGTAGCGCGAGACGTAATAGGTGCCAGCAATGGCTGCAATTACTCCGGCACGATCCAGCTTACGGTGGCGTGCCCGGTGCCAGCCGGAACCAGTTTGCTGTGCAGCCACGGCAGCACGTTATTCATCTGCTGTTCCAGTTTCCACGGCGGATTAATCACAATCATGCCGGAAGCGGTCATGCCACGGCGATCGCTGTCTGGCAGCACCGCCAGTTCAATTTGCAGAATTTTGCGAATGCCGGTCGCTTCCAGGTCGTGGATCATGCGCTTAATTTGCTGGCGCAGCACCACTGGATACCATAATGCGTAAGTGCCCGTGGCGAAACGTTTGTAACCTTCTGCTATCCCGCTGACCACCGCCTGATAGTCGGTTTTCATTTCATACGGCGGGTCGATAAGGATTAAACCACGGCGGGAAACCGGCGGCAGTTTGGCCTTAAGCTGCTGGAAGCCATCGGCTTTTTCGACGCGCGCACGGCTGTCTTTCTGAAATTCAGAACGCAGCAACGGGTAATCGCTCGGGTGCAGTTCGGTCAGTTGCAGGCTGTCCTGTTCACGCAGTAACTGACGGGCAATCAACGGTGAACCGGGGTAGTAACGCAACTGACCGCTACGGTTAAAGTGTTTTACCACATTGATGTACGCCTCCAGCTCTGCAGGCAAATCGTCCTGCTGCCAGATACGGGCGATACCTTCGAGATATTCGCCGGTACGCTCGGCATGTTCGCTGCCTAACTGGTAACGCCCGGCCCCTGCGTGGGTATCGAGATAGAGAAACGGTTTATCTTTCTCTTTCAGCGACTCGATGATCAGGCTCTGAACGGTATGTTTAAGGACGTCGGCGTGGTTGCCAGCGTGAAAGCTGTGGCGATAACTGAGCATGGGTAAAGGTGTTCCGGTAAGTAAAAATCGGCCCGTATTCGGGGCGCACAAAAGCCTATCAGGACAGTATACCGAAAAGAGGCCGCCGCCGCGAAAGCGTAACGTTTCTCATTGAAATTCACTACACTTAACCCCATGCTACAAACATTATGTAAAGCGCCTGTTGAGCGCTTCCTTAACCTCTTTAACCAGGACTGCGCTAATGACGAATCCGTTACTGACTCCCTTTGAATTGCCTCCGTTTTCTAAAATTCTCCCGGAACATGTCGTTCCAGCCGTGACTAAGGCGCTGAACGACTGCCGCGAAAATGTGGAGCGCGTAGTAGCGCAAGGGGCACCGTACACCTGGGAAAATCTCTGCCAGCCGTTGGCGGAAGTGGACGATGTGCTGGGGCGTATCTTCTCCCCGGTCAGCCATCTGAACTCGGTGAAAAATAGCCCGGAACTGCGTGAAGCCTACGAACAAACCCTGCCGCTGCTGTCGGAATACAGCACCTGGGTAGGGCAACATGAAGGGCTGTATAAAGCTTATCGCGACCTGCGCGATGGCGATCATTACGCCACGCTGAACACGGCGCAGAAGAAAGCGGTTGATAACGCACTGCGCGACTTCGAACTCTCTGGCATCGGTCTGCCAAAAGAGAAACAACAACGCTACGGTGAGATTGCCACTCGTCTTTCCGAGCTGGGCAACCAGTACAGCAACAACGTCCTCGATGCGACAATGGGCTGGACCAAACTCGTTACCGACGAAGCGGAGCTGGCGGGGATGCCAGAAAGCGCGCTGGCTGCGGCAAAAGCCCAGGCCGAAGCGAAAGAGCTGGAAGGTTATTTGCTGACGCTGGATATCCCAAGCTACTTGCCGGTAATGACCTACTGCGACAACCAGGCTCTGCGCGAAGAGATGTATCGTGCTTACAGCACCCGCGCTTCCGATCAAGGCCCGAACGCCGGTAAGTGGGACAACAGCAAGGTGATGGAAGAGATCCTCGCGCTGCGTCACGAACTGGCGCAACTGCTGGGTTTTGAAAACTACGCCTTTAAATCCCTTGCCACTAAAATGGCAGAAAATCCGCAGCAGGTGCTTGATTTCTTAACCGATCTGGCAAAACGCGCGCGTCCGCAAGGTGAAAAAGAGCTGGCGCAACTGCGTGCCTTCGCTAAAGCCGAATTTGGCGTGGATGAGTTGCAGCCGTGGGATATCGCGTACTACAGCGAAAAACAAAAACAGCACCTCTACAGCATCAGTGACGAACAACTGCGTCCGTACTTCCCGGAAAACAAAGCGGTTAACGGCTTGTTTGAAGTGGTGAAACGTATTTACGGCATCACCGCTAAAGAGCGTAAAGATGTTGATGTCTGGCATCCGGATGTACGTTTCTTCGAACTGTATGACGAGAACAACGAACTGCGCGGCAGCTTCTACCTCGACCTGTATGCCCGTGAGAACAAGCGCGGCGGGGCGTGGATGGATGACTGCGTAGGCCAGATGCGTAAAGCCGACGGTTCGCTGCAAAAACCGGTCGCGTATCTGACCTGTAACTTCAACCGCCCGGTGAATGGTAAACCGGCGCTGTTTACCCATGACGAAGTGATCACCCTGTTCCACGAGTTCGGTCACGGCCTGCACCATATGCTGACCCGCATTGAAACTGCCGGTGTGTCTGGTATCAGCGGGGTGCCGTGGGATGCGGTCGAACTGCCGAGCCAGTTTATGGAAAACTGGTGCTGGGAGCCTGAGGCGCTGGCGTTTATCTCCGGTCACTATGAAACCGGCGAACCGCTGCCGAAGGAGCTGCTGGATAAAATGCTGGCGGCTAAGAACTACCAGGCGGCGCTGTTTATTCTGCGCCAGCTGGAGTTCGGCCTGTTTGATTTCCGCCTCCATGCCGAGTTCCGCCCGGATCAGGGAGCGAAAATCCTCGAAACTCTGGCAGAAATCAAGAAACTGGTTGCCGTAGTACCGTCTCCATCCTGGGGCCGTTTCCCGCACGCTTTCAGCCATATTTTCGCCGGTGGTTATGCCGCAGGTTACTACAGCTACCTGTGGGCCGACGTGCTGGCGGCAGATGCCTTCTCGCGCTTTGAGGAAGAGGGCATTTTCAACCGTGAAACCGGACAGTCGTTCCTCGACAACATTCTGAGCCGTGGCGGTTCAGAAGAGCCGATGGATCTGTTCAAACGCTTCCGTGGTCGTGAACCGCAGCTGGATGCGATGCTGGAGCATTACGGCATTAAGGGCTGATCATTCAGTGAAAATCTGCTTAATTGATGAAACAGGCACCGGAGACGGTGCCTTATCTGTTCTGGCGGCCCGCTGGGGGCTGGAACATGATGAAGACAACCTGATGGCGCTGGTATTAACGCCGGAGCATCTGGAACTGCGCAAGCGTGATGAGCCAAAACTTGGCGGCATCTTTGTTGATTTTGTTGGCGGGACGATGGCGCACCGTCGCAAATTCGGCGGCGGACGTGGGGAGGCAGTGGCGAAAGCGGTGGGTATTAAAGGCGATTATTTGCCAGACGTGGTGGACGCTACCGCAGGGCTGGGGCGCGATGCCTTTGTGCTGGCTTCGGTCGGCTGCCGCGTGCGGATGCTGGAGCGTAATCCGGTGGTTGCTGCATTGCTCGACGACGGCCTGGCGCGTGGTTATGCGGATGCGGAAATCGGCGGCTGGTTGCAGGAGCGGTTGCAGTTAATTCACGCTTCCAGCCTGACGGCGCTGACCGATATTACTCCGCGCCCGCAGGTGGTCTATCTCGACCCGATGTTCCCGCATAAGCAGAAAAGCGCGTTGGTGAAAAAAGAGATGCGAGTCTTTCAGTCGCTGGTGGGGCCGGATCTTGATGCCGATGGATTGCTGGAGCCTGCACGCTTGCTGGCGACCAAACGCGTGGTGGTAAAGCGCCCGGACTACGCGCCGCCGCTGGCGAATGTCGCCACGCCAAACGCGGTAGTGACCAAAGGGCATCGCTTTGATATTTATGCCGGAACGCCGGTGTAAAAGTAAAGCAGGGTAGCGTTATCGCTACCCTGCTTTCTGCAAGAATAATTAATGGCTTTCGGGCGTCGCAATCATTCGTTTCAGCCACGGCACCATCAGCAGCATCACCACCGCAACGCCCAGCGTAACCAGGCCAATCTTACCAAACACGTTGGTATAGACGGGCAACGTCTCAAGCGGATCGGTAATGTTGTCTGGTACTGCGGTAAATGTTGCCACATAGCCGCCCAGCAAGAACGCGGCAGCCTGCGTCAGGAACCACATCCCGAGAATAAAGCCCATCAAATGCTGCGGCACCAGGGCAGCAATCATCGCCAGGCCAAGGGCGCTAATAAACAGTTCACCCAGGCTCTGGAATAAGTAAACCAGCACAATAAACCACGGCGATGTCAGCCCCTGGGCATCCGCAAACCACATTCCCGCAGCTGCAGCCGTCAAAAAGCCCAGTGAGCACATAAACATGCCGAGAGTAAATTTCATCGGCATAGAGAGATCTTTGCCTTTGTTACCCAGATGCGTGTAAATGCCTGCCAGTATTGGGCTGGCGAGTACCACCCAGAACGGGTTAAGCGCCTGGAAGCTGACCGGGTTGATGGAAAAGCCGAGAATTTCATGATGCACGTTGTTGATGGCAAAGAAGTTCAGCGACGTTGGCATCTGGGCGTAGAGAATGTAAAACACCACCGCTTCGAGCATCAGGACAAAGGCGACAAACATTTTATTGCGCCCGGTTTTATCCAGCTTGAATGCCTGACGAAAGAAAATGATGGTGACGACGATGGAGAGAACAATCAGCACCAGATTGGCGACTTCTACGTTGTGCATCAGCCATGCACAGACGAAGATCATCACCACGCTGCCAAGTAACACGTACAACAGTTTGCTGAAGCTCATCGGCCGGAAGTCGGGTTCAGAACCAATGTCTTTCACCATTCCGCGACAGGCGATGTAAACCAATAGCGCGATAATTAATCCTGCACCGCACAGGTTGTAGGTGACTGAATAGCCGAATCTATCAGCGATCACAGGGGCCAGCGATAACGCTATCAACGAGCCGATGTTGATCGACATATAGAACAGGGTAAATGCGCCATCAAGCCGCGGATCTTTCGGCGGATAGCACTTCGAAAGCAAGCTGGCTGGGTTAGCTTTAAACAGGCCGTTACCGACAGCGATAGTCCCCAGGGCGATGAAAATCAGGTCAGGCTTAAGTAGCGACATGCCGGTCATGAAGTAGCCAATCGCCAGCACAAGTGCTCCGAGAACAATGGTGCGTTTGGTCCCCAGCAGGTGGTCGCCGACATAGCCGCCAATGGAAATGAGGCCATAGACCAGCGCAGCAAACGCACCAAAAGTGACAAAAGCCTGTTCTTGCGAGAATCCAAGCTGCTTAACGAAGAAAACCGCCAGTACGCCCTGCACGCCGTAGTAGCCGAATCGCTCCCATAACTCGACAAAAAAGATCATGAAAAACGGGCGAGGTTGCTGCAGCATCCCCATGGGTGTTGTTGTATTCATATTTATTAACCTTCCAATACCATCCTGAAAAGTATGAACGCGTAAGGGATAACGCGCGAAAAAGTTTACATCTGTCAGAGATTCTTAATATTGATGCGGTGAATAAATTAATACACTATTACAACAGAAAATAACCAGCTGATCACACTAATGATGGAAAATATGATGGTGTTAAATGTTGTATTGGTAGGGGATTTTGATTGCGTACGCAGACCGTAGGCCAGATAAGGTGTTTACGCTGCAAGGTAACAAGGCGCGCCAAAAAGCAAAACGCCCGCATATGCGGGCGTTCAGGAACACGTCGTAGAGGGAAGATTATTCTTCTTCGTCGCGCAGCGGAACAATCAGCATATCAACGTGAACGGTGTTGATCAGCTGACGTGCGGAAGACATCAGTTTGCTCCAGAAGTCCTGGTGGTGACCACAAACCACCAGATCCATATCGTATTTCTTGATTGCATCGACCAGAACCTGGCCCAGGTCGCCGCTGCCGCTCAGGGTTTCAGTGATTGGGTAGCCTGCATTAGTGGAAAGCTCGGTCAGCGCATGATGTGTCTCTTCAGAGATGCGTTTCTGCATATCACCCAGATTCACATCAATAAGCCCGGTGTATAGGTCAGAGTAGTTTACATCTACGTGGATCAGAGAAACTTTCGCATTATAGGGGCGAGCCATAGAGACTGCTTTCTCTACCAGAACTTTGCTTTCCGGGGAGAGATCGACCGCGATGAGAATGTGTTTATAAGCCATAGTGTTACTCCTTCCATAAAGTTGTCGATGACTGGCCAGCTAGCGTTTCTTGTGCCGTTACGTCACCCGCGTCCTGCGAACTACGTGCGCGGGGCTAACCCAGCCGTAAAGATTCAGTGTTAAGACCATCCTTACCTTATAGCGACCCGGATGATCCGTCAATCCGCCTTGCTTACCCGTTAGATAAACAAATTTTCGACATGAATATATTGATAGTGGTTAACCTTCTGGAAAAAAAACAACCTGATCTCCTACACTATCTATAGAGCCGCTCGGATGTTGGTCACCACAAAAGCGGTTTCTCCAGGACCTGGTGTTAACTGATTGGCAGCGTATCGGGAGCGGTAGCCCCGGGGTGGAACTCCGCGGGCAGGTCGCCGGGGAGGAGGTATGATAAGCACCGTCGCATTATTTTGGGCTTTATGTGTCGTTTGCATTGTTAACATGGCGCGCTATTTCTCATCACTACGCGCGTTGTTAGTGGTACTGCGTAACTGCGATCCATTGCTCTATCAATATGTTGATGGAGGGGGCTTTTTTACCTCACATGGCCAACCCAACAAACAGGTGCGTCTCGTTTGGTATATCTATGCCCAACGTTATCGCGATCATCACGATGATGAGTTTATTCGCCGCTGTGAGCGGGTGCGTCGGCAGTTTATTCTGACCAGCGCATTGTGTGGTCTGGTGGTGGTCAGCCTGATTGCATTGATGATTTGGCATTAAGCACTTCAGCAAAAATAACGCATAAAAAAAGCGGGCCAGTAAACTGACCCGCTCGTTTTGGTGCGTGCGATTACAGGAACTGCAAGGAGAGCCAGTAAAGCCCGCCGGAAAGCAGTACCGCAGCCGGAAGGGTAAACACCCAGGCCATCAGAATACTGGTCACGGTTTTACGCTGTAAGCCGCCGCCATCTACCACCATCGTCCCCGCGACAGAAGAGGAGAGTACGTGAGTGGTGGAAACCGGCATCCCGGTATAACTCGCCAGGCCGATGGACACTGCCGCCGTCATCTGGGCAGACATCCCCTGAGCGTAGGTCATGCCTTTCTTACCGATTTTCTCACCGATAGTCGTTGCCACACGACGCCAGCCAATCATCGTACCGATACCTAACGCCAGCGCGACCGCCATGATGATCCACACCGGTGCATACTCGATGGTGCTAAGCATGTCAGACTTCAGTTTCTTCAACAGGCGCTGATCGTCAGCACTCACACCAGGCATCTTCACCACTTTGTCGATAGTGTCAGAAACGCACAGCATAATGCGGCGCATCTGGCTACGTTGATCAAGCGACAGCTTATCGTAGCTTTCCACATCGGTAGTCAACATGCCTTTCAGGCGGTTGAGCGCGTTAATGGTATTCGACGGATGGCAATGGAACTCCGCAGGTTGCGTTGCGCCAGCTTCCGGAGCCGGTACTAACTGATCAGCACCGGTAGCCTGTTTCAGCAGCGCAGGGTGCTGCTCAAAGTAAGCTTCCACGTTGTTGATGGCATCACGGGTACGGGTGATTTCGTAGCCAGTGGCATTCATGTTCACCACGAAGCCTGCTGGTGCGACGCCAATCAATACCAACATAACCAGACCAATACCTTTCTGACCATCGTTCGCGCCGTGCGAAAACGCCACGCCGATAGCGGAAAGGATCAGCGCAATACGCGTCCAGAACGGCGGCTTTTTCTTGCCGTCTTTCTTTTCACGCTCCGCTGGGGTCAGGTGGATACGGGCGCGTTTCTTGGTGCCGCTCCAGTAGCGACGCAGCAAGAAAATCAGACCGCCAGCAAACACCAGGCCGACAATAGGGGAAACGATCAGAGAACCGAAAATACTTAATACTTTCGGGATATTGAGTGCATCCACCACTGACGTCCCGGTCATCAACGCATTGGTTAAACCAATCCCGATGATCGCGCCAATCAGCGTATGAGAGCTGGATGCAGGTAAACCAAAGTACCAGGTACCCAGGTTCCAGATAATCGCCGCCAGCAACATAGAGAACACCATGGCAAGGCCATGAGACGATCCCATATTAAGCAGCAGATCCGTCGGCAGCATATGCACAATGGCATAGGCAACACTCAGACCACCCAGCAAAACACCCAAAAAGTTGAACACCGCCGCCATAACCACGGCGAGCTGAGAACGCATCGCGCGGGTATAGATAACGGTTGCCACGGCGTTGGCTGTGTCATGGAAACCATTGATGGCTTCGTAGAACAGCACAAAAGCCAGTGCAAGCAATAATAACAGCCCGGTATGCAAATCCAGGCCAGCAAACAAATGTAGCATAGGACGTTACGCCATTTTGAGGACATGAACGCGGCGCATTATCAGTGACTTTCGCGGCGCGGGCAAAGTGAAATATAGACTTTTTTTGATTTGCCTCCTGTATGGATTTCACTCAAAAAATAATTATTTTATATAATTCAGGTAAATACTTCCTTTTAGTAATATTGATGCTGGTGCGACCACTGAGGAATCTTTACAATTCACGCCCGTTTTTTCTTAGAGGAGCGCAACGTGGAAAGGTTTGATGCCATTATTATAGGCGCTGGTGCGGCGGGTATGTTCTGTTCTGCGCTGGCAGGTCAGGCAGGACGCCGGGTTCTGCTGATCGATAATGGTAAAAAACCAGGGCGCAAAATCCTTATGTCTGGCGGTGGGCGCTGCAACTTTACCAACCTTTATGTCGAACCGGGCGCTTATCTGAGCCAGAATCCGCATTTTTGTAAGTCAGCACTCGCGCGTTTTACCCAGTGGGATTTCATTGATCTGGTCAATAAACACGGCATCACCTGGCACGAGAAAACGTTAGGGCAACTCTTCTGCGATGACTCCGCGCAGCAGATTGTCGACATGCTGGTGGATGAGTGCGAGAAGGGCAATGTGGCCTTCAGATTGCGTAGCGAAGTGCTGAGCGTGGCGAAGGATGAAACAGGCTTCACGCTTGAACTGAACGGCATGACTGTCGGTTGCGAAAAGCTGGTCATCGCGACCGGTGGACTGTCAATGCCGGGGCTGGGCGCGTCGCCGTTTGGTTATAAGATTGCCGAACAATTTGGCCTCAACGTGCTGCCGACCCGCGCGGGCCTGGTGCCATTCACTCTGCATAAACCGTTGCTCGAAGAGTTACAGGTGCTGGCGGGCGTGGCGGTGCCTTCCGTGATTACCGCTGAAAACGGCACCGTTTTCCGTGAGAACTTACTCTTCACCCACCGCGGCTTATCTGGACCGGCGGTGTTGCAAATTTCCAGCTACTGGCAACCGGGTGAATTTGTCAGTATCAATCTGCTACCGGATGTGGACCTCGAAACCTTCCTGAATGAGCAGCGTAATGCACATCCGAATCAGAGCCTGAAAAACACACTGGCGGTTCATCTACCGAAGCGGTTGGTTGAACGTTTACAACAACTCGGGCAAATCCCGGATGTCTCGCTAAAACAGCTCAACGTGCGTGACCAACAGGCACTGATTAGCACATTGACCGACTGGCGCGTACAACCCAACGGCACTGAAGGCTATCGCACTGCCGAAGTGACGCTCGGCGGCGTGGACACCAACGAACTCTCTTCACGGACGATGGAAGCGCGCAAAGTGCCTGGGCTGTACTTCATCGGCGAAGTGATGGACGTCACCGGCTGGCTGGGGGGCTATAACTTCCAGTGGGCGTGGTCGAGTGCATGGGCTTGTGCGCAGGATTTGATTGCAGCGAAGTCGTCCTGAGCTATTTCCTAAAGATGAAAATTATTAGAGTCGCATTAAAAATGAGCTAATTTTGATAGTGGTTATCTTGTGATTATTTTCTAATGAGCCTGTGAACTGAGACCCTCCATGCTTAATATAAGGTGGAGGGAAAGGTGATTAAAACTCCCCCAGTGGCCAGATCTTTATAAAATATGAACAGGTTGAAAAAAACAGTAACTTTGCTGTTTTTTATACTTAACCACTATGCATTAATGCTGCGTTATTTCATTCTACCTAAGAAAAACCAGCGTTACGCAAATGGTCAACGCTGGTTTTATCCGGTACGTTGCAATTATTTTTTAGCAGAACCCGCTTCTAATATTGAAACGATTGAGAACAACGTAAAGCATACCGCTCCCAAACCGACCAGAACCCGCGAAGGAATAAAATATCCCATATCGGTCTGCGCCATTTCCGCAAGAAACGATGCCAGGAAAAGGCAAAACAGGCAGGTGAAGACGGGAATCATCGGTATTCTGTTGGCTAACGAACAGGTACGTCTCCAGACCAGTGCCAGTAGCCAGACTTTTGAGAATATGCTGTAACAGATCATTCCGAGGCAAATGAGGATAATGCCGGGAGCCAGTCGGGCGCTTGCATCGGAGCTGACTAACACGTATATGCCCTGCAGCACCGTGATTGAGCCGAGAATAATAACCCAATAACACCACAGCCAGTGCTCTTTGGATGAGAACGTATTACGTGTTTGATGGACGATTGTGGCAACAAGGCCAATTAGACAGGCACAGATTGCGGTTAACCCAAGCAATACGTGACCGGCGACATAATGCGGAGTTATGTCGGCACTACGTAACAGCGTAATAGACCAAATGAAACCGAGCAGGGTGAGTAAAACGGGAACGGCAATGAGGCAATTACCGATTAATGACGAATAAGCCTGTACCGGTGTTCCATCGCTCTTGCTCCCTGCTGCGTTTTTGGGAATGAGCAGAAAGTGACCGGATGACGCTGCCACTGTCGATACACAGGCGGCAATCATACCAACGCCAAAAATAACATGGCCGGCAACAAACTCGTCTGCCATCACATCATTGCCTGCTAACAGTGCCCAGCCCCATATCATGGTGATAATTGACCCCGCATAGCCAATAATGGGGAACAATGTATTGTAAAACGTATTAACGCCGCGCGTGAGCTGCGAAATGATAATAAATGCGGTAGTGAATAATGCCAGGCATATGGCTGCCAGAGAAATCAGCACATGACCCGCGACGAAATACTCACTTTGCCCAGAACTTTCCAGCACAAAGCCACCTAACGCGATACAAATTAAGCCCATAATCAAAGGGATTAATTTGAAAAGCCACCCGATATATATGTTCACTTTAAACTCCTCAGGTATCCCTGCTAATATTGAAATGTGCATTAATGATAATTTCAGCCTGTTAATATAATGACGAGATATCATTAAAGACAAATGCATAGCATAACTATAGCGGGATTTACTTTGCAGAGCGCTACTTTTCAGCGTTCAAAAGGCCATGGTAAATAAATATTTATCCTAAGATTAATTCTTATTCTGTTGTTTTTTACAATTATCTTCCAGGGAGGGATTCTTTTTCATTATTTGGTAAAAGACCGGATAGTATCGGTGCTTAAAATCAGCGAACATATACGCATTATTGCTTTATATCGTCGAAAATATGTCTTTCAGACATGTATTATTTATTTTGTTACAAACAAGTCAAAAATATCACAGGTTATTTATGAAAGCAATTCACAATCAGATTATAAACATCTCTTCAAGCCATCAAGATAAGCATTCAGATAAAGTTAACGGTCATCAACACCATGGCAAGGTTGATAAAAAACATCGTGCAAAGATAGTTGAAATTGATAAGCTGAATAAACATTCGCAAATAGATAACGATTTTGGCCTGCATATCATCTATTTCCTGCAACATGGTCACTGGAAGGTAAATGATCGTAGTCACCAGATGGAGAAAGTATGGTTTTACAATAGTGAACCTTCTATAGATATTCAAGAATATAATAGATTCGCCGACAATACTACTGACACGTTTATCTTTACAATTATACCAGACAATAAGCATGTGTTAAAATTATCGTCTCCCATTACCGTTACTGTTGAGTGTAAGGGCGGTTATTATTTTATTAATTCCTCTGGAGATAAATCAGATGTAATTTATAAAGTTGATGGGCTTTCTATCATAGCGAGAAATTTCTTTACTCTTCTTAGTGGTAATTTCAAACCTGACTGGCGTTGGGATGTCTCTAAAGAGACGTTTACTAAGGAAAAGTTTGATAGCTATGTTAAATCTGTTTTTTCAAAAATAGACTTTTATAAACAGTGTGGTGTGATTAACCCACAAAATGCCAACACGGCTTATTTTGGCGATACAGATGGAAGAGTAGGCGCTGTACTTTATGCATTGCTCGTTTCAGGGCATATAGGCATCATGGAAAAGGGTTGGAGTTTATTATGTGAATTATTAAAACACGAAGACATGGCTTCATTTGAATACAAACATAAAAATAATAAAGTGCTCTACGATTTATTAAATACGAGAGACATGATCTTGAATGAGTTGCATCAACATGTTTTTTTAAAGGACGATGCGATAACCCCTTGTATCTTCCTTGGGGATCATACAGGCGATAGATTTAGTACTATTTTTGGTGATAAATATATCCTTACTTTGCTAAATTCTATGCGAAATATGGAGGATAATAAAGATAGCCGTATTAATAAAAATGTCGTCGTTCTGGCTGGAAATCATGAAATCAATTTTAATGGTAACTATACTGCACGATTAGCAAATCATAAACTCTCTGCCGGTGATACGTATAACTTAATTAAAACGCTCGATGTTTGTAATTATGACTCAGAAAGGCAAGTTTTAACCAGTCATCACGGAATAATAAGAGATGAAGAAAAAAATGTTATTGTCTCGGTGCTTTGCAGGTTCCATTTAATCAGATGAAAAATCCTACTGATCCTGAAGAATTAGCCAATATTTTTAATAAAAAACATAAAGAACACATGGATGATCCTCTATTCCATCTAATCCGAAGCAATACTTTGAAACCCACACCTGTATATGCTAATTATTTTGATAACACTACTGATTTCAGACCAACACGTGAACGTATCTTCATATGTGGGGAGACACTCAAAGGTGAAGACCCCAGCAAATACATTAGACAAAAATATGGGCATCATGGGCTCGGGGTAGATCAGAATCAACAATTTGATAATGGTATTATGGGGCTAAATTCCCTGAAGGAAGCACGTGATAAAAATAATAAAATAATTTATTCCTCAGGGCTTAGTTGTTTTCAATCTCATTAAAACTCCATGAATACGGTGGTATGTCTTTTTAATCCTGCCAGTATTTCATAGGTTTTCTTAATCGATTGTAGAGGCATGTTCTGATGACGCCTCTACAATCTTTAGGGACTTTCTCTGCTATGAGATAAGAAATTTCATATTATGATTTAAGGCTGAATGATTTGTGCAAAATATAATTATTTTTCCATCGAACATGAGGTGTATGTCATAAGATTAAATGTTAACTATGCATTCCTCGCGGTGAATTATATGAGGTAAAAGATGAAAATTGGAACTGTGGCAGGCACTAACGACAGTACAACGACAATCGCAACAAATGATATGGTGCAAGAGCATGTTACCAACTTCACTAAAGAACTGTTTGGGTATATTGCAAATGGGATAGGTGATGATATATCAAGTATTGCCAGGACAATGCTCGGTGAAGTTGTGGAAAAAATTGATGATTGGCAAATAGAACGTTTCCAACAATCTATTCAAGATGACAAAATTTCATTTACCATACAAACGAATCATTCAGAAAAATATAGTATGCTATCGGGCATGCGCGCTCATATTCTGCGTAGGAATAACTGTTATCAGTTTATTGTGACAATTAATAGTAAAAATTACGGTTGCCCTCTTGATAATACCGATATTAATTGGTGCAGCATTGTTTATTTACTTAATAATATGACAGTAAATGATGATGCTAATGATGTTGCAGTTACTGAGTCGTACAAACCCGTCTGGGACTGGAAAATATCGCAATACAATGTATCAGATATTAAATTCGAAACAATAATAAAACCCCAGTTCGCTGACAGAACCTATTTCTCCAATTGTTCACCTGTTGATCCCACAAGTACCAGACCAACCTATTTTGGCGATACCGATGGCTCAGTTGGTGCAGTTTTGTACGCGCTTTTCGCAACGGGGCATTTGGGAGTTATGGCTGAAGGAGAAAATTTCCTTAGCCAGTTGCTTAATATAGAAGATGAAGTTCTCAACGTATTGCTAAGGGAGAACTTTAATGAGCAACTTGACACTAATGTTAATACAATAATCAGTATTCTGAACAGAAGAGATATAGTTTTAGAAAGTCTTCAGCCTTATTTAGTTATTAATAAAGACGCTGTGACGCCATGTACGTTTCTTGGCGACCAAACCGGCGATCGATTTAGTAATATCTGTGGCGATCAATTTATCATCGATTTGTTAAAACGTATAATGAGTATCAATGAAAACGTTCATGTATTAGCTGGAAATCATGAAACGAATTGCAATGGTAACTATATGCAGAACTTCACGCGTATGAAACCACTTGATGAGGATACCTACGCTGGGATAAAAGATTATCCTGTATGTTTCTATGACCCCAAATACAAAATAATGGCAAATCATCATGGGATAACTTTTGATGATCAGCGAAAACGTTACATTATAGGACCGATAACAGTCTCTATTGATGAAATGACCAATGCTCTCGATCCGGTCGAATTAGCGGCAATTATTAATAAAAAGCACCATACTATAATTAATGGTAAAAAGTTTAAAACTAGCCGGGCTATCTCTTGTCGATCCTTTAATCGTTATTTTTCTGTTTCGACAGATTACAGACCTAAACTTGAAGCACTATTAGCATGCTCACAAATGTTAGGTATAAATCAAGTTGTTGCACATAACGGAAATGGTGGGAGAGAACGCATAGGTGAAACGGGGACAGTTTTAGGTCTTAACGCCCGTGACAGTAAACATGCTGGAAGAATGTTCAGCATGCATAATTGCCAAATTAACCCTGGTGCAGGGCCTGAGATAACCACTCCCTGGAAGTCTTACCAGCATGAAAAAAACAGAAATGGACTTATGCCTTTGATTAGAAGGCGCACAATGTTACAGCTCTGAACCATAGACAACATGAATATTAATGTTACTATCTGGTTGAGACTGTTGATAAAACGTAAAAAGGAATGCTCTGTTCCTGCAACTGAACAGGCGTGAAACGCTATCCAACAGGATGGATACCGTTTTGTCAGCCAGTTTTATAGATCACACTTATGAGTATGCGTGTTTCATTTACGGCCAGGAATGCTGATGATGACAACATTACTACCCGTTTTCACTAAGCCTTCCCCATTGGCGCTCAATGCTCTGCGCGCTGGTCGTATTTGCCGTTTCCTTCTTATCCCGGATGGAAGAATCCGCTGAACGTCGTTCGGCGGCAGTTGTAACACGCGTCGTTTGTTTACAGGGATTATGGCGGGTCGATTATGGATAAGAGTAAGCGCCATCTGGCATGGTGGGTTGTCGGGTTACTGGCGGTGGCTGCCGTCGTGGCGTGGTGGCTGTTGCGCCCGGCAGGTGTGCCGGAAGGCTTTGCCGTCAGTAATGGGCGCATTGAAGCGACGGAAGTGGATATCGCCAGCAAAATTGCCGGGCGTATCGATACCATTCTGGTGAAAGAAGGCCAGTTTGTTCGCGAAGGCGAAGTGTTGGCGAAGATGGATACTCGCGTGTTGCAGGAGCAGCGACTGGAAGCCATCGCGCAAATCAAAGAAGCGCAAAGCGCCGTTGCCGCCGCGCAGGCTTTGCTGGAGCAACGCCAAAGCGAAACTCGTGCCGCACAGTCGCTGGTTAATCAACGCCAGGCCGAACTGGACTCCGTGGCTAAACGTCATACGCGTTCCCGCTCGCTTGCCCAACGGGGGGCTATTTCTGCGCAACAGCTGGATGACGATCGCGCCGCCGCCGAGAGCGCCCGAGCCGCGCTGGAATCGGCGAAAGCCCAGGTTTCAGCCTCTAAAGCGGCTATAGAAGCGGCACGCACCAATATCATTCAGGCGCAAACTCGCGTCGAAGCCGCGCAAGCCACTGAACGGCGCATTGCCGCAGATATCGATGACAGCGAACTGAAAGCCCCGCGTGACGGACGCGTGCAGTATCAGGTTGCCGAGCCAGGCGAAGTGCTGGCGGCAGGTGGTCGGGTACTGAATATGGTCGATCTCAGCGACGTCTATATGACCTTCTTCCTGCCAACCGAACAGGCGGGCACGCTGAAACTGGGCGGTGAAGCACGGCTGATCCTCGATGCCGCGCCAGATCTGCGTATTCCGGCGACCATCAGTTTTGTCGCCAGCGTCGCCCAGTTCACGCCAAAAACTGTCGAAACCAGCGATGAACGGCTGAAACTAATGTTCCGCGTCAAAGCGCGTATCCCACCGGAATTACTCCAGCAGCATCTGGAATATGTCAAAACCGGTTTGCCGGGCGTAGCGTGGGTGCGGGTGAATGAAGAACTTCCGTGGCCTGACAACCTGGTGGTGAGGTTGCCGCAATGACGCATCTGGAACTGGTTCCCGTCCCGCCTGTCGCGCAACTGGCGGGCGTGAGCCAGCATTATGGAAAAACCGTTGCGCTGAACAATATCACTCTCGATATTCCGGCCCGCTGTATGGTCGGGCTGATTGGCCCGGACGGCGTCGGGAAGTCGAGCTTGTTGTCGTTGATTTCCGGTGCCCGCGTCATTGAGCAGGGCAATGTGATGGTGCTGGGCGGCGATATGCGCGACCCGAAGCATCGCCGCGACGTCTGCCCGCGCATTGCCTGGATGCCGCAGGGGCTGGGCAAAAATCTCTACCACACCTTGTCGGTGTATGAAAACGTCGATTTTTTCGCCCGCCTGTTCGGTCACGACAAAGCGGAGCGGGAAGTGCGAATTAATGAGCTGCTGACCAGCACCGGGTTAGCGCCGTTTCGCGATCGTCCGGCAGGGAAACTCTCCGGCGGGATGAAGCAAAAACTTGGGCTGTGCTGTGCGTTAATCCACGACCCGGAATTGTTGATTCTTGATGAGCCAACAACGGGGGTTGACCCGCTCTCCCGCGCCCAGTTCTGGGATCTGATCGACAGTATTCGCCAGCGGCAGAGCAATATGAGCGTGCTGGTCGCCACCGCCTACATGGAAGAGGCCGAACGCTTCGACTGGCTGGTAGCGATGAATGCCGGAGAAGTGCTGGCAACCGGCAGCGCCGAAGAGCTGCGGCAGCAAACGCAAAGCGCCACGCTGGAAGAAGCATTTATAAATCTGTTACCGCAAGCGCAACGCCAGGCGCATCAGGCGGTAGTGATCCCACCATATCAACCTGAAAACGCAGAGATTGCCATCGAAGCGCGCGATCTGACCATGCGTTTTGGTTCCTTCGTTGCCGTTGATCACGTCAATTTCCGCATTCCACGCGGGGAGATTTTTGGTTTCCTCGGTTCGAACGGCTGCGGTAAATCCACCACCATGAAAATGCTTACCGGACTGTTGCCCGCCAGCGAAGGTGAGGCGTGGTTGTTCGGGCAACCGGTTGATCCAAAAGATATCGATACTCGCCGTCGGGTGGGCTATATGTCGCAGGCGTTTTCGCTCTATAACGAGCTCACCGTGCGGCAAAACCTGGAGTTACATGCCCGTTTGTTTCACATCCCGGAAGCGGAAATTCCCGCGCGAGTGGCTGAAATGAGCGAGCGTTTTAAGCTCAACGACGTTGAAGATGTTCTGCCGGAGTCATTACCGCTCGGCATTCGCCAGCGGCTTTCGCTGGCGGTGGCGGTGATTCATCGCCCGGAGATGTTAATCCTCGATGAGCCTACTTCTGGCGTCGATCCGGTGGCGAGGGATATGTTCTGGCAGTTGATGGTCGATCTCTCGCGCCAGGACAAAGTGACTATCTTCATCTCCACCCACTTTATGAACGAAGCGGAACGTTGCGACCGTATCTCACTGATGCACGCCGGAAAAGTGCTCGCCAGCGGGACACCGCAGGAACTGGTTGAGAAACGCGGATCCGCCAGTCTGGAAGAGGCATTTATCGCCTATTTGCAGGAAGCGGCAGGGCAGAGCAGCGAAGCCGAAGCGCCGCCCGTGGTACACGACGCCACCCACGCGCCGCGTCAGGGATTTAGTCTGCGCCGTCTGTTTAGCTACAGCCGTCGCGAAGCACTGGAACTGCGACGCGATCCGGTACGTTCGACGCTGGCGCTGATGGGAACGGTGATCCTGATGCTGATAATGGGTTACGGCATCAGTATGGATGTGGAAAACCTGCGCTTTGCGGTGCTCGATCGCGACCAGACCGTCAGTAGCCAGGCGTGGACGCTCAATCTCTCCGGTTCCCGTTACTTTATCGAACAGCCGCCGCTCACCAGTTATGACGAGCTTGATCGTCGGATGCGTGCGGGCGATATCACGGTGGCGATTGAGATCCCTCCCAATTTCGGGCGCGATATCGCGCGTGGTACGCCTGTGGAACTCGGTGTCTGGATCGACGGTGCGATGCCCAGTCGTGCCGAAACGGTAAAAGGTTACGTGCAGGCTATGCACCAGAGCTGGCTACAGGATGTGGCGAGCCGACAATCCACACCCTCCAGCCAAAGCGGGCTGATGAACATTGAGACGCGCTATCGCTATAACCCGGACGTAAAAAGCCTGCCAGCGATTGTTCCGGCGGTGATCCCGCTTCTGCTGATGATGATCCCGTCAATGCTAAGCGCCCTTAGCGTGGTGCGGGAAAAAGAGTTGGGGTCGATTATCAACCTTTACGTGACACCCACCACCCGTAGCGAATTTTTGCTTGGCAAACAGCTGCCGTACATTGCGCTGGGGATGCTGAACTTTTTCCTGCTCTGCGGCCTGTCGGTGTTTGTGTTTGGCGTACCGCATAAAGGCAGTTTCCTGACGCTCACCCTGGCGGCGCTGCTGTATATCATCATTGCCACCGGAATGGGGCTGCTGATCTCCACCTTTATGAAAAGCCAGATTGCCGCCATTTTCGGTACGGCGATTATCACGTTGATCCCGGCGACACAGTTTTCCGGGATGATCGATCCGGTAGCTTCGCTGGAAGGTCCAGGACGTTGGATCGGCGAGGTTTACCCCACCAGTCATTTTCTGACTATTGCCCGCGGGACGTTCTCGAAAGCGCTGGATCTGACTGATTTGTGGCAACTTTTTATCCCGTTGCTGATAGCCATCCCGCTGGTGATGGGCTTAAGCATCCTGCTGCTGAAAAAACAGGAGGGATGATGCGCCATTTACGCAATATTTTTAATCTGGGTATCAAAGAGTTGCGCAGTCTGCTCGGTGATAAAGCGATGCTGACGTTGATTGTTTTCTCGTTTACGGTATCGGTGTATTCGTCAGCGACCGTCACGCCAGGATCGTTGAACCTCGCGCCGATCGCCATAGCCGATATGGATCAATCGCAGTTGTCGAACCGGATCGTTAACAGCTTCTATCGCCCGTGGTTTTTGCCACCGGAGATGATCACCGCCGATGAGATGGATGCCGGACTGGACGCCGGACGCTATACCTTCGCGATAAATATTCCGCCTAATTTTCAGCGTGATGTCCTCGCCGGACGCCAGCCGGATATTCAGGTGAACGTCGATGCCACGCGCATGAGCCAGGCATTCACTGGCAACGGTTATATCCAGAATATTATCAACGGTGAAGTGAACAGCTTTGTCGCGCGCTACCGTGATAATAGCGAACCGTTGGTATCGCTGGAAACCCGGATGCGCTTTAACCCGAACCTCGATCCCGCGTGGTTTGGCGGGGTGATGGCGATCATCAACAACATTACCATGCTGGCGATTGTATTGACCGGATCGGCGCTGATCCGCGAGCGTGAACACGGCACGGTGGAACACTTACTGGTGATGCCGATAACACCGTTTGAGATCATGATGGCGAAGGTCTGGTCGATGGGGCTGGTGGTGCTGGTGGTATCGGGATTATCGCTGGTGCTGATGGTAAAAGGCGTGCTGGGCGTACCGATTGAAGGCTCGATCCCGCTATTTATGCTTGGCGTGGCGCTCAGTCTGTTTGCCACTACGTCGATCGGCATTTTTATGGGGACGATAGCGCGTTCAATGCCGCAACTGGGGCTGCTGGTGATTCTGGTGCTGCTGCCGCTGCAAATGCTTTCCGGTGGTTCCACGCCGCGCGAAAGTATGCCGCAGATGGTGCAGGACATTATGCTGACCATGCCGACGACACACTTTGTTAGCCTCGCGCAGGCCATCCTCTACCGTGGTGCCGGATTCGAAATCGTCTGGCCGAAGTTCCTGACGCTGATGGCAATTGGCGGCGCATTTTTCACTATCGCGCTGCTGCGATTCAGGAAGACGATTGGGACAATGGCGTAAGGAAGCGAAACTTGACTTCATATTGTGATGTCATACTATTGATGTCATAAAGTGAAGTCATAAGGACATGCCATGAGAACCAAGGTACAGGCTTTACGGAAGAAAAAAAAATACATTGGATCAAATATTTAAAACTCCTGTTCCTCAAGGGATCAAGTGGTCTGATATAGAGTCACTGGTTAAAGCATTAGGCGGAGAAATTAAGGAAGGAAGAGGTTCGCGTTGTAAGTTCATACTAAATATGAGCGTTGCGTGTTTCCATCGGCCTCATCCGTCGCCAGATACCGATAAAGGCGCTGTAGAAAGCGTTCGTGACTGGTTACTAAGTATAGGGGTAAAACCATGATCAAACTGAAGACGCCAAACTCTATGGAGATTGCCGGGCAACCTGCTGTTATCACTTACGTGCCAGAACTGAATGCATTTCGTGGCAAATTCCTGGGCTTGTCAGGTTATTGTGATTTTGTCTCTGACAGCATTCAGGGGCTGCAAAAAGAAGGGGAGCTTTCCCTGCGAGAGTATCTTGAGGATTGTAAAGCTGCGGGTATTGAGCCGTATGCGCGTACAGAAAAGATTAAGACTTTTACATTACGCTATCCAGAATCGCTGAGTGAACGCCTTACTAATGCGGCTGCGCAGCAACAAGTCTCTGTAAATACTTATATTATTGAAACGCTAAATGAGCGTTTGAATCATTTATAAATTTTAGCGGCGTACATTACGCAGAATATCTGCCTTTACAGGATCTATCTATGCAACTGAACTTAATTTTATAAATTAAGTTCAGTTAATATCTTTTCTTTCCTCGTTTTAGAAATAACTCAATCTTCCTTCGGCAGGCACTGCAAATGCCCGTGCCGCACGCCGCGCTGGGCGATGACGTCATCGGCAAAATGCTGCACGTCGCCCATGTCACCTTTCAACACGGCGATTTCCAGACAGTCGTCGTGATTAATGTGCACATGCAGAGTAGCAACCGAGAGATCGTGGTGATGATGCTGGGTGGAGACAATACGGCTGGCTAAGTCGCGTTTTTCGTGTTCATACACATACGACAGCACCGCGAAACCTTGTGTGCCGTGCTGCTGGGTAGCTTCCTGCGCCAGGGCGCTACGCAGAATATCGCGGATAGCTTCGGAACGGTTGTTATAGCCACGACGCTGGCTCAGGCTGTCCAGCGTCTCCAGTAAATCGTCATCAAGCGTGATGGTGACTCGTTGCATTTGCGTTAAACCTTTTTTGTGGTGCGACGGCGCACGGGGAATGCGGGTAATACCGCGTTTTGTAGCACACGTCCGGCGTCAGAGGAAAAGGTTAATTTCTCTCCCACCGCCTGGGTTTCGACGATTTGTCCGTTGTCCATCACCATCACCCGCTGGCAAAAGCGTTCTACAAGACGTAAGTCGTGGGTGATGAACAGGCAGGCGGTGCCAAACTGTTGTTGCAGCTTTTTCAGCAGGCGAATGACGCCCGCCTGTAACACGAGATCAAGGTTAGAAACGGCTTCATCCAGAATCAGCAGTTTCGGTTCGACCGCCAGCGCGCGAGCCAGGCAGACGCGCTGGAGCTGGCCGCCGCTTAACTGCGGTGGGCGCTTGTCGAGAACGCTGTCATCGAGATCGACCGCCTTCAGCATTTCGCTGGCGCGCGCCAGTTGTTCGGCTTTTTTCAGCGATAGCAGGTGGCGCATCGGTTCACGCAGGATCTCGCGCACGGTTTTGCGCGGATTCACGGCGCTGATGGAGTCCTGAAATACCATCTGAATATCGCGGCGGAACGCTTTACGCTGGGCGCGATTGAGCTTTGCCAACGGTTCGCCGCGCCAGTTGATATTCCCTTGTGAGGGCGATTCTAAACCTACCAATAGCCGCGCGAGGGTGCTTTTTCCGCAGCCGCTGCGCCCCAGCAGGGCGACGGTTTCACCGCTTTTCAGAGTCAGGGAAACGTTATTCAGCACCGCCTGATGCTGATGTTTTCCGCTAAATCCACCGTGCGCATAGTGATGTGAAAGGTCGCAGACGTTAAGTAAAGTCATGATGCCAGCTCCATACCGTAGAGGGCGAGATGAGCGGAAACCAGGCTGCGCGTTACCGCATGTTTGGGGGCATTAAACAGCGTTTCGACATCGCCCTGTTCGACAATTTTACCGTGTGACATCACCGCCACGTCATCCGCCAGACGCGCCACAACGCCCATATCATGGGTCACCAGCAGCATTCCCGGCGCTTGTTTTTGCATAATGCTTTCCAGCAGATCGAGGATGCGCGCCTGTGCTACCACGTCGAGATCGGTGGTCGGTTCATCGGCGATGATAAACGGCGATTCACACAACACCGCCATCGCAATCATCATGCGCTGCAACATGCCGCCGCTCATCTCGAACGGGTACAGCTTCAACACGCGCGCGGCGTTTTCCAACCCCACCGCTTCTATGGCAGCGGTAAGCGTAGCGTCATCGGCGGGTTTCCCCAGCGCCAGGCAGGTTTCACGCGCGTGGGTGTGCATGGTGTGTAGCGGATTAAAGGCGCTGCGCGGGTTCTGCATGATGGTGGCAATTTTGATGCCGCGCAGGGCACAGGGAGAAACAGGTTTGCCATCGGCTAAAATTTCCCCCGCCGTCTGGCGAACGCCTGCGGGCAGAATGCCCAGCGTCGCGGCGCAGGTCAGTGATTTCCCGCTGCCGCTACCGCCGACTAACGCCAGCACACGCCCGCGTTTAAGGGTTAACGATACGCCGTGCACCAGCGGCTGCGCGGCCTGTAGCGCGATATCGCGCAGTTCAATCTGTTGCGGCATTAGTGTGCGTGCTCCGTCACCAGATGAGGATCCAGATGATCGCGCAGTGCGTCACCCACCAGGTTAAAGGCCATCACGCTGATAAACAGCGCCAGCCCCGGCCAGAACATTTGCAGCGGCTGGGTCCAGATATACTGACGCGCGTCGTTAATCATCACGCCCCATTCGGCGGTCGGCGCGGTCACGCCGAGGCCGAGGAAGGACATCCCCGCGACGTGCAGCATCATATGACCAATATCCAGCGTCGCCAGCACCAGCAGCGAAGGGATCACCGCACCTGCCAGATGATCAACAAACACCCGCACATGGCCCGCGCCAGAAAGCCGTGACGCCAGTACAAACTCGCGCTGGCGTAGCGAAATCACCAGGCTGCGCACCATGCGCGCATACCACGCCCAGTGCGACAGGGCGATGGCGATAATCACGTTGGTCAACCCGGTGCCGAGTACGCCGACCATAAAGAACGACAGAATCGAAGTCGGGAAGGTCATAAACATATCCGCGACGCGCATGGTGGCCTGATCAACGCGCCCGCCAATCAGCCCGGCGCTGCCGCCAATAACTAGCCCTAATGTCAGCACCAGCAGCAGGCAGGCCATTACCGAGCCGAGCGACACGCGGGTCGCCGCCATCAGCCGCGAGAAAATATCGCGCCCTAAATGATCGGTACCCAGCCAGTGCTGCGCATCCGGTGAAAGCAGGCGCGACGGCAGATCAATCGCCTGTGGGTCATACGGCAGCCACCACTGGCTGGTGAGCGCAATCAGCGCCAGCAGGGCGATAATGATCAGCGCCAGGCGTACCGACCAGCGGGAAGAGAGGAAAAAGTTCACGCGTGGGCTCCTTCATGACGACGAATGCGCGGGTCCAGCGCGGCGTTGAGCAAATCAACAATCAAATTACAGACCACAAAAACCACCACCATCATCAGCGTAAAGCACTGGATCACCGGATAGTCACGGTTAAAAATCGCCGACACCGCATAGCGCCCGACGCCCGGCCAGGCAAAGATGTTTTCGATAATCATCGTCCCGCCAATCAGTTCGCCGATGTGCATCCCCACGGCGGTGATCATCGGCAGCGAGGCATTGCGCAGAATATGACGACGCTCGGTCTGTTTGTCATTCAGGCCGCGTAGCCGCGCCCAGGTGACGTGACGCTGACCGGCGACGTCCAGCATACTGGCGCGCAGTAGCCGCGCGTTAATCGCCAGCGACATAAAGGCAATGGAAACCGCAGGCAAAATGATGTGCTGCCAGCCGCCGTAGCCCATCGCGGGTAGCCATTGCAGATATACCGAAAACGCCATCACCAGTAAAAACGCCAGCCAGAAGTTAGGCATCGACACGCCGAGAAACGCGATGAAACGGACGGCGAAATCGGGCAAGCGATCGCGGTGGCGTGCCGCCCAGATACCGAGCGGCACGGAGGTGAGCAGAATTAATACCAGCGCCGCACCCGCCAGTTCCAGCGTGGCGGGCAGGAAGTTCAGCATATCGTCCAGCACCGGGCGTTGGCTGGCGAATGAGATACCGAAATCGAGATGCAGCGCCTTCCATAGCCAGGTGCCGTATTGCACGTACAGCGGCTGATCCAGCCCCAGCATGGTGCGGGTAGAGGCCAGCATCTCCGGCGTCGGCGGCAGGTTAGACAGACGCAAATAATCAAGCGCCGGGTCGCCGGTGCCGAGGCGCAGCATCAGAAAAATGATCACCGAGGCGGCGAGCACCATCGGGATCAGCAGCAGAAAGCGGCGTAATACGTAACGCAACATTAAGGTTTCACCGGTTTAATCTGTTCGAACGGAATTTCGGTGGCGATCGGCGCGTAGGGGATGTTACCCAGCTCCGGTTTTGATACCACCATCATCGAGATGTAGCTGATAGGCAGATAAACCGCCTCGTCATGCAGACGGGTCAGAATGTCGCGATACAGCGCCTGACGTTGCGTTTCGTCATGGGTTGCCAGCACTTCGCCGATCTCTTTATCAATCAGCGGCTTGTCGGCTAATCCTTGCTGTGCCTGGAAATCAGCGTGCGACGGTACGCGCATTGAACTCAGGAAGGCGTGTGGATCGTATGGCGCGCCCCAGGTGCGATGGAAAATCATGCCAAAACGACCGTCGCGCTGACGAGCATAGATACTGCTCTCTTCTTCGCCAACCAGTGAGACATCTGCGCCAATCTGGCGCATATCAGCCTGAATGATTTCCGCCATCGATTTGCTTAACGCATCGGTGCCGATGAACGACAGTTCAATGCGCAGCGGCTGACCATTTTTCTCGCGAATGTCTTTGCCCGCAGGCAACGTCCAACCGGCTTTTTCCAGCAACGCTTTCGCTTTCTGCGGATCGTACTGGCGCGGTTTCAGGCCGAGGTTGGCATAGGGCACAGAAGGAGCAAACAGGGTGTCGGCGACCTGCTGGGTGCCATACAACGCGTTATCAATCAGCGATTTTTTGTTTACCGCGTAATTAAGAGCTTCACGTACGGCCAGCTCGTTGGTGGGGGCTTTGGCGGTATTGAGCGCCAGCATCACGGTTTCGATCGGCTGTGACAGTTGAGTGTGGTAAGCCGGGTTCTGGCTAAAGCGGGCGAAGGTATCGAGCGGTAATAACCCTTCGTTTCCGTACAGCAGGTCGATATCGCCAGTTTCAAACGCCACCGCGCGGGTAGTCGGGTCCGGGATCACGTTAAAGGTGATCTTTTTAATCGCCGGCTTTTCGCCCCAGTAGTTTTCGTTACGGACGAAGACATCGTACTGATTCAGTTTCGATTCCTGTAAAACCCACGGCCCGGTGCCAATCGGCGCTTTAATTCCGTTCATGGTTTCGTGGTTTTTAAACTGCGAGGGTGCGATAAAACGGAAAGGACGGGGCAGGGCCAGTTCTTGCAGGAAAGGATAGTAGGCGCTTTTCAGGGTGATTTGCAGCTCGTTTTTGCTGAGTGCTTTGACATCAACAATCTGGTTTGCCAGCTCCAGCCAGGCGTGACGTTGACGGTTATCGAGCACTGCACGGAAGTTTTCTGCCGCCGCCTCTGCATCAAACGGTTCGCCGTTGGAGAATTTCACGTCATCACGCAGGGTGAAGGTCCAGGTTTTACCATCTTCTGAATGAGTCCAGCTTTTTGCCAGCCACGGGATCACCGAACCGTCTGCCTGATATTTCACCAATGGTTCATAAACCATGCTCTGGGCGAACATCTGGTTAGGCGTGTAAAGGTGCGGGTTTAGTGGCCCGACATTCACCGGCCAGGCGGTGGTGATTTCATCTGGTGCAGCGGCATGGACGATAAAAGACGCACAAGCCAGCAGCGCAAATAGAGTGCGGCGGAGTGTAGAGAACATGGTAACCCCAATGGATTAAAATAGATGGCGGAAATAAGTATGACGATTTTAAGTATTCGTCATACTGATTACCTGTTCTGGATCAATAGATGGGCAGTCGGGTGGGCGGATCAGTTAACTGAATCGATCCATTGCACACTGTCGGCGGTGAGCGTAAAGGGGGTAGGGGTGCAGATCGCCAGGCTTAAATTTTCCAGCTGACAATGGCTGACTGACAGCGAGGAGTTATAGGTGCTGTCTACGCTGACGATTTGCCAGGCGCTGCCGCCACGCTGTTTAACGATGGCTTCTTTGCGCGTCCAGATGCGCCAGAACATTTCCAGTTGCTGATCAGGATGCACGGCGTCCATCTCAGCGTGTTCCCCGAGGCTGAACACGGCGTTCGCCAGCCAGCGCCAGTTGGCGCGCGGGCGAATCACTTCGATATCGCAGCCGACTTCGCCTTCATCGCTCAACAGCAGGGCGATATCGTCACCGCTATGGCTTAAGTTGAACCATAGCGGCGTTTCCGGCGCGAATGCAGGTTTGCCTTGTTCGCCATAGATGATCTCCGGTAGCGGGGAAAGCGTGTGCGAAAGCAATGCACGTCCCGCCAGCCAGCGTTCGCGTCGTGGACCTTGCGGTGCTTGCTCGCGTAAACCCGGTGGCAGAGGAGCTGCGCTTAAGGTCGAAACTTTCCCCAGAACTATCCGATACATATCAGGGCCAACGTTTAATGGAAAATGAAAGTGCGTATCGTAACACTTGTCGCCTCATCCCGGTAACCGACTTTTCGGTCTGCCTGGCCCCAGTAAAATCGCCAGTTTGCTGCCGCCTTTGGTGGTTTCCATCCAGATTTTACACACGCTGGTTAATGGCACCGAAAGTAGCATCCCTACCGGGCCGAGCAGCCATCCCCAAATTAACAATGAAAGAAATACCACCATGGTGGACATCCCCAGGCGATGGCCCATCATCCGTGGTTCTAAAATATTGCCGATGACCATATGGACCACTAAAAACAATGCGCCGACCAGAATACATTCGTAAATACCATTAAACAGCAGCACCTGAATCATTGGCGGTACGGCGGAAATTACCGCACCGATATTGGGCACGTAGTTGAGCAAAAACGCCAGTACTGCCCACATCAGCGCAAACTGCACCCCCATCAGCTCCAGCCCCAGCCAGACGATTATGCCTGTCCATAAACTGAGTAGCGTCTTTAACGCCAGATAATGCGAAACGCCTTTAAGTGCGCGGTGTAGTCCGGCGATGTGAATTTGTGGATTATTCAACGCGAAACGCATTTTGTAAGGGACGTGGCGCACTTCAAACAGCATAAAAACTACGGTCATCACTAGCAAAAGCACGCTCGCCATTGCCCCGGAAAGCCCGGTCATTAGCGCCGTGGTGAAGGTAACCACTTTTTCCGAGTCCATCCGCTGCAGTATTCGCTCCGGCGACATATGCAAATTAAGAAAAGGCAACATCTCCTGCAATTTAAAAAGTTTGCGCGTCAGCTCCTTATTAAACTTCGGCAGCATAGAGATAAATTCGTTAAACGATGCCGCCAGTACGCCGACCAGCGCGGTGAGTGCGATCAGCATCACCACAACCACAATCGTAATGGCAACGGGGCGTTGTACCCCCCGACGAATAAACCAGGTGACGAGCGGGTTGAGAACGATGGCAAAAAACAGCGCCAGTAATAGCTGCACAATGATATCTGCCGCTGCGTGAATGCCCGCGAGGATCACTACCAGCGAGGCCAGCTTGAGCAGAATGTGCATGCCCGTTTTATCGGGTTGAGGGGTTTCCATTGGGGCTTCCTTGTGACTTTTTGTATTAAGTGTAGCGGGAGTCACGCCAGCAATATTCTGATTCTTACTGCTGATTTTCACGTCAGCACGTGGTAAAAATGAAACACTGTTGTAAAAATGTGGTGATCCTCATGCCCGAACCCGTAGCCGAACCCGCGCTAAACGGATTGCGCCTGAATTTGCGCATTGTCTCCATTGTCATGTTTAACTTCGCCAGCTACCTCACTATCGGGTTGCCGCTCGCTGTATTACCGGGCTATGTCCATGATGTGATGGGCTTTAGCGCTTTCTGGGCAGGATTGGTTATCAGCCTGCAATATTTCGCCACCTTGCTGAGCCGCCCTCATGCCGGACGTTACGCCGATTTGCTGGGCCCCAAAAAGATTGTCGTCTTCGGTTTATGCGGCTGCTTTTTGAGCGGTTTGGGATATCTGACGGCAGGATTAACCGCCAGTCTGCCCGTCATCAGCCTGTTATTACTTTGCCTGGGACGCGTCATCCTTGGGATTGGGCAAAGTTTTGCCGGAACGGGATCGACCCTATGGGGCGTTGGCGTGGTTGGTTCGCTGCATATCGGGCGGGTGATTTCGTGGAACGGCATTGTCACTTACGGGGCGATGGCGATGGGTGCGCCGTTAGGTGTCGTGTTTTATCACTGGGGCGGCTTGCAGGCGTTAGCGTTAATCATCATGGGCGTGGCGCTGGTGGCCATTTTGTTGGCGATCCCGCGTCCGACGGTAAAAGCCAGTAAAGGCAAACCGCTGCCGTTTCGCGCGGTGCTTGGGCGCGTCTGGCTGTACGGCATGGCGCTGGCACTGGCTTCCGCCGGATTTGGCGTTATCGCCACCTTTATCACGCTGTTTTATGACGCTAAAGGTTGGGACGGTGCGGCTTTCGCGCTGACGCTGTTTAGCTGTGCGTTTGTCGGTACGCGTTTGTTATTCCCTAATGGCATTAACCGTATCGGCGGCTTAAACGTGGCGATGATTTGCTTTAGCGTTGAGATAATCGGCCTGCTACTGGTTGGCGTGGCGACTATGCCGTGGATGGCGAAAATCGGCGTCTTACTGGCGGGGGCAGGGTTTTCGCTGGTGTTCCCGGCATTGGGCGTAGTGGCGGTAAAAGCGGTTCCACAGCAAAATCAGGGGGCGGCGCTGGCAACCTACACCGTATTTATGGATTTATCGCTTGGCGTGACCGGACCACTGGCTGGGCTGGTGATGAGTTGGGCGGGCGTACCGGTGATTTATCTGGCGGCGGCGGGACTGGTCGCAATCGCGTTATTACTGACGTGGCGATTAAAAAAACGGCCTCCGGAACACGTCCCTGAGGCCGCCTCATCATCTTAAAACTTACTGAATAACCAGCGTATTAATGATGTTTTCTGCGGTGGTCTGCGCTTTTTGCTGATCGTCAGCGGGCAGCGTAATTTGCATGGTCAGCAGTTGATTACCCACGTTACCCAGAATAACGGAAGAGTACGCCGTCTGGCCTTTCGCGGAGATAATGCTGTCTAACTGCTGCATTTTGTGACCTTTCAGCTCAATGGCTTTATTGGTTACCACTTGCAGCTGCGGATCGCGGCTACGTTGCTGATCTTCCAGACGCTTCGCCAACACCGCCAGATCTTCTTTCGGATCATCGCCCATGATGACGATGACTGCTTTCTGCCCGGTGGCGTCGGACCAGACATGCATGTTATTGGCCTGCGTTCCCAGCTTACCGCTCTGGTCGGTCATATCCGCTGGCAGCGAGAAACTTAACTTGCCATCAAGCAGGTTGACGGGATTCCCGGTCGCGTTACTTTCTGCGACCGAACCCTGCGCCGTAGCGTTAGTGTCTTTATCATCACAGGCCGCAAGCCCCATAACCAGCAGGCCAATTCCGACATATTTAACCAGATTGCGCATTGACTTCTTCCTTTCGATAAACGGCCATAACGGCTCATTCATCCATCTTATCACAACTCTGATAACGAACCTTTAACTCGCCTGCAAAGCGTTGATTTCAGATTTATCTGCCAGTCTTTTCAACAGCATATTGAGTAATACACCATACATTGGCAGGAAGAAAACGATACTGATTAACACTTTGAAACAGTAATCGACCAGCGCGATTTCCATCCAGTGTTCAGCCATAAAGGCATCCGGGCTACGCCAGAAGGCAATGAAGAAGAAGGCCAGCGTGTCGCTGACGTTACCGAACAGTGTGGACGCTGTCGGTGCCAGCCACCAGCGGCGACTCTGACGCAGGCGGTTAAAAACGTGCACGTCGAGGATCTGCCCCAGCGCGTAGGCCATGAAACTGGCGGTGGCGATACGGGCGACAAACAGGTTGAAGTGGGCGAGCGCGCCGAATCCCTGCCAGGAACCCATATAGAACAGCGACGAGATGACGTAGGAGATCAGCAACGCCGGGATCATCACCGCAAAGATGATACGACGGGCCAGCGGTGCGCCAAAAATACGCACAGTCAGGTCGGTAGCAAGGAAAATAAACGGAAAGCTAAACGCGCCCCATGTGGTATGGAAACCAAAAATGGAGACGGGAAGCTGAACCAGATAGTTACTGGAGGTGATCACCAGAAGATGAAATAACGATAACCAGAACAACGCCTTATAGCGTTGCGTTTGCGAGAAAACGTTCATATTGTACCTTTTTGATTAACCATTGGGGTGAGGGAACCCAATACGTACGACACGCTATTTTACCTTGATTAAATAACGTTCTTACCCTTTTTTCGAGCCGCCGCATGATACTGCTTTACGTTGACAATGCAATGGTTAATTTTCACGCAATCGTTAACCTGGTTTGCTTACGGACTCACAGGGCGTAAACTAGCGCCGTTTTTTTATGTGATGAGAAGAAAATGACCGATCTCTTTTCCAGCCCTGACCACACACTCGACGCACTTGGCCTGCGCTGCCCGGAACCAGTAATGATGGTGCGCAAAACAGTGCGCAATATGCAGCCAGGTGAAACGTTGCTGATTATTGCTGACGATCCGGCGACGACCCGCGATATTCCTGGGTTTTGTACCTTTATGGAACACGAACTGGTTGCTAAAGAGACGGATGGACTGCCTTATCGTTATTTGATTCGTAAAGGCGGTTGATGGGGGAAGATTGGCTTCGATGCCGCCTTTTCCCCTCACCCTAACCCTCTCCCCAGAGGAGCGAGGGGACCGATCGCGCTCAATGTTGCGATCGGTTTGCCTTATTTCCTGCGCAACAGCCTTAACGCATTCGCCGTCACCAGCACCGTCGCACCGGTATCTGCCAGCACTGCCAGCCACAGTCCGGTCATCCCTAACAGCGTCGTGACGAGGAAAACGCCCTTCAGCCCCAGCGCAATAGTGATGTTCTGGCGGATATTGGCGTGAGTGGCGCG
This sequence comes from Escherichia sp. WS3227_2, assembly GCF_046486495.1. Lineage (NCBI taxonomy): Bacteria > Pseudomonadati > Pseudomonadota > Gammaproteobacteria > Enterobacterales > Enterobacteriaceae > Escherichia > Escherichia sp. WS3227_2. The sequence continues at coordinate 134,485 of NZ_JBJQLG010000007.1, read as the reverse complement.
TGCCAGTTCAATCATTTGCACCAGGCCGCGCAGGTGGTTATGGGTTAATGCTGCATCGGCGGTTTCCAGCGCCACGTCTGTGCCACTGCCCATTGCAATCCCGATGGCGGCGGCTTTCATCGCTGGCGCGTCGTTAATACCGTCACCGACCATCGCCAGCGGCGCATGTTGATTCAGCTCGGTCACCGCTTTGACTTTATCTTCCGGCAACAGGCCCGCTTTAAACTCCAGCCCCAACTCCCCGGCAATTGCCGCCGCTGCGCGTGGATTATCGCCGGTGAGGATCACTCCTTTAACCCCCAGCGCGTTAAGTTCACTGATAGCAGTTGCAGCATCGGCGCGCAGGGTATCCTGCAATGCAATTACGCCAAGCACGTCATCGTTACGTACTACCAGCACTACCGTTTGCCCGGCGCTTTCCAGTTCATTAATCAAACCAGCAAATGCAACAGCCGGATGTTTTCCGGCAGCGCATATCAACACGCGCTCACCGTTAACCTGCGCTTCAATGCCAGACCCAACCAGCGCCCGCTGTGATTCGGCGGCGGGAATGGCGAGTTCAGCAAGCTGTGCTTCGCGTACGATGGCTTGCGCCAGTGGATGCGTCGCGCCTTGCTCGACCGCCGCTGCCAGTGTCAGCAGTTCAGATTCACTAATAGCCGTTGCCGGATGAATCGCGGTAACGCGCGGTTTACCGACGGTCAGCGTACCGGTTTTATCAAACGCCACCTGGGTAACACGACCCAGCTGTTCCAGCGCCGCACCGCCTTTAATTAACGCCCCACGACGCGCTGCTGCTGCCAGCCCGGAGGTAATCGCCGCGGGCGTGGAGATAACTAACGCGCACGGGCAGCCAATCAGCAGCAGCGTCAGGCCTTTATAAATCCACTCTTGCCAGCTGGCGGCAAACAGCAGCGGTGGCACCAGCGTTACCAGCAGGGCGACGGCCATAATCGCTGGCGTATAAATACGGCTGAAGCGGTCGATAAACCGCTCAATGGGCGCGCGGCGCTCTTCGGCTTCTTCGATCAGTTTCAGAATCCGGTCAATGGCGCTGGCACCCGGTTCTGACAGCACTTCCAGCGTTACCAGACGGTCTACGCTGGTGGCTCCAGCAGGGACTTTATCGCCCGTTGCGCGCTCCACCGGAATAGATTCGCCGGTCAGGGCGCTTTCATCAAAACTGGCAAACGGTGAGAGCAGTTTACCGTCGGCAGGCAAACGTCCACCTGCGGCGACTTCAATCACATCGCCAGGGCGTAGGCTGTTAATCGCCACCTCTTCCCGCTCACCGTTACGCAGGCGCGTGGCGGTTTCTGGTTTCAGCGCCATTAACGCGCTAACGCCCTGACGCGCGCGGCTGGCGGCCCAGCCTTCCAGTCGTTCACCAATCAAAAACAGCAGCAACACCATCGCAGCTTCAGCCGTTGCGCCAATAAACAGCGCACCAATAGCGGCTACGCTCATTAACGTTTCAATGGCAAAGTAGCTGCCGGATTTGATCAGCCGTAATGCCTGACGAGCAATCGGGTACAGCCCAACCAGCGTGGTCGCGATAAACGCCAGTTGCCCGAACGGATGATTAAACTGCTCCAGACCCCAGCTGATTGCCATCATCACGATTAGCGTAATCAGCGGCAAATTCTCTTTCAGGCGTGATGTTTGCGGTTCGTCGGCGGCCTGTTCATCGCGCAGGGAATAGCCCGCTTTTTGCACCGCAGATTCAACCTGGGCACGGATGTCATTGTCGGCATCGACCACCAGTTTTTCGGTGGCGAACAGTACCTGCACCTGATTCACGCCTGCAAGCTGGCGCACGGCATTTTCTACCTTGCGCGCACAGGCGGCGCAGTCCATGCCGCTGACTTTCCAGCTATAGCGGGTGCCGGAGACGTTTTCAGAGAGAGTTGGCGTGCTGGAACATGCGCCGTCGCAGCAACAGTCGTTGGCGTTCTGTACCGTGGTTAGCGGTTTGAACGCAGCAAATTGAGGGGCTTTCTTGCCGTGATTGTCAGGAGTCGACATGGCATCCTCCGGTTAAGTTTTTTCTCATTAACCGAAGGATACACTCTGGAGTCGACTCCAGAGTCAAGTTTTATCAGAGATACAGCGAGCGGACGATGAGGAAATGACCGGCAAAGTAGCAGGCCGCAGCAATCGCGTTATCCGCACGGAAGCGGCGGCGATAGTGGCTCCCCAGCCAGACAAAGTTACTGATAAACAGCAACGAAGCGCCAACAAACGCAGAGAGCGCCGGAGCGGTCGGACGGAAGAACCAAAGTTCACCTGCCAGCCACACCATCACCAGCGTCATGCCGATAAACGTGCAGATAGGCCAACGGTACTCTTCCAGCCGCGTCCAGATAATCGCCAGTAACAGCGCACCCAGAACCACCAACACCAGTGGCAAAGGCCAGAAGAAAGAGAGCGTCATCTGGCTGGCGAAATAGATGGTGTACAGCAGGTGCGAGAGGAAAAACGCGCCGATGGCGTACATCAGACGTTGACGTGGCAACAGGGTTAGCGCATCGCCCAGCAGTGAGGCGCACAGCCCTGCCAGCACCAGATAGCTAATGGCGTCGAACATCGGCGCTTGCCAGGCCAGTAACAGCAGGAGAAGAAGGGTTAACGGTTTAAACACCCAGCGTTGCCAGGTTGGCCCACGATACGATGCATCCACAGATAGCCATGCGGAAAGACAGACAGCGATAAACGACCAAAGCATCTTAGTTCCTTGAATTCGTTATTTTTTCGTAAGCGGAATGCCTACGGTCTTGCTTCCAGTTTAGTGGCGAGGGTGGACGGATGACAACACCATAACTGGCAGGGTATGCTTAATTCCGCATTTTCCGATGAGGGATAAAGATGAGCAAACCACCTCTTTTCTTTATTGTTATCATTGGCTTAATCATCGTCGCCGCATCGTTTCGTTTTATGCAACAACGACGGGAAAAAGCTGATAATGATATGGCACCGCTCCAGCAAAAGTTGGTGGTGGTGAGCAACAAGCGGGAAAAACCGATTAACGATCGCCGTTCGCGCCAGCAGGAAGTGACTCCGGCAGGCACCAGTATGCGCTATGAGGCAAGCTTCAAACCGCAAAGCGGAGGAATGGAGCAGACGTTTCGCCTCGACGCCCAGCAGTACCACGCCCTGACAGTGGGCGATAAAGGTACGCTGAGCTATAAAGGAACGCGCTTTGTCAGCTTTGTTGGCGAACAATAAGGTTATTTTTTTACTTTAAATTTCTTCTGCCAGACCAGCAGTTCAAACACGCCGAAAAGGAAAATCCGCACCTTTTCGGCGGTGGTCATCTGCGGGCCATCTTTCGGTAAAGTGGATTTCAATAGCGCCAGTTGCATACCATGCATCAGCACGGTAAAAATCAGCGCCACGTTAACGAAAATATTCAGCGGACGCGGGAAGGGATGCACCAGGTTGAGGATTAAAAATCCCCAAACGCAGAGCATTAACAAACGTCCAATATTAATCAACATCACTTTCTCCTTGTGCTTCGCGTTGATACAGCCGATAAGCCACCTGACCCGCCACTTTTTCCCGATGTAATGACCAGTTCGCCGGAACGTTGGGCAGACCGTTTTCGACTTCGCTTTCGACATAAATCAGGGCTTCGTCAGCCAGCCAGCCGTTATCTTCCAGTAAATTTATCGTCTCTTCTAACAAGCCACGGCGGAACGGTGGATCGACAAACACGATATTATGCGGTGTGCCTTTTTGCGCCAGGAATGACATTGCGTTGCTGTTCACCACGCGTGCATTGCCTGCTTTTAGTGTCGCCAGATTCTTAATTAACTGCTGAGAAACCGCGCGATCCATCTCAATCAACGTGGCCCCCGCAGCATAGCGCGACAACGCTTCCAGCCCCAGCGCGCCGCTTCCGGCGAAGCAATCCAGACATTGGGCGTCAACAATGACCGGAGCCAGCCAGTTAAACAACGTTTCGCGTACGCGGTCGGTGGTGGGGCGCAGACCTGGGCTATCAGGAACCGGGAGTTTACGGCCTCGCCACTGCCCGCCAATAATGCGGATTTGGCCGCTGCCGGAATGATTCGGTTTTTTCATGATAAATTGCTCAATCCGCCAGATAACACATACTTGCAGGCGGTGATGTGAATTAAGTTAAGTGATAGACTATTTCATCATTTTTTTAGCTGCTATGTACATAGCGTTAACGCTGTGCCATGAAGCAACAGCGAGGAGTGTAGTCGCAAATGGCGAAAGAAAAAAAACGTGGCTTTTTTTCCTGGCTGGGCTTTGGTCAAAAAGAGCAGACCCCGGAAAAAGAGACAGAAGTTCAGAATGAACAACCGGTTGTAGAAGAAATCGTTCCGGCGCAAGAGCCTGCGAAGGCTTCTGAACAAGCCGTTGAAGAGCAGCCGCAGGCGCATACTGAGGCCGAGGCGGAAACTTTTGCTGCCGACGTTGTGGAAGTCTCTGAACAGGTTGCTGAAAGTGAAAAAGCGCAGCCTGAAGCGGAAGTCGTTGCACAGCCTGAAGCGGAAGTCGTTGCACAGCCGGAACTGGTCGCAGAAGAAACGCCGGAGCCAGTGGCTATCGAACGTGAAGAGCTGCCGTTGCCGGAAGACGTCAACGCCGAAGAGGTTTCGCCAGAAGAGTGGCGGGCTGAAGCGGAAACCGTAGAGATTGTCGACGCGGCGGAAGAAGAAGCGGCTAAAGAAGAAATCACCGACGAAGAGCTGGAAGCACAGGCGCTGGCTGCCGAAGCGGCAGAAGAGGCGGTGATGGTGGTTCCTCCGGCAGAAGAAGAGCAGCCGGTGGATGAAATCGCTCAGGAGCAGGAAAAACCGACCAAAGAAGGTTTCTTCGCGCGCCTGAAACGCAGCCTGTTAAAAACCAAAGAAAATCTCGGTTCCGGATTTATCAGCCTGTTCCGCGGTAAAAAAATCGACGATGATCTGTTTGAGGAGCTGGAAGAGCAGCTTTTGATCGCCGATGTGGGTGTGGAAACCACACGTAAAATTATCACCAATCTGACGGAAGGCGCATCCCGCAAGCAGCTTCGTGATGCCGAGGCGCTCTATGGCCTGCTGAAAGAAGAGATGGGCGAGATTCTGGCGAAAGTCGATGAGCCGCTGAATGTTGAAGGTAAAACGCCGTTCGTGATCCTGATGGTGGGCGTCAACGGTGTGGGTAAAACCACGACGATTGGTAAGCTGGCACGTCAGTTTGAGCAGCAGGGTAAATCGGTGATGCTGGCGGCGGGCGATACTTTCCGTGCGGCAGCGGTTGAACAGCTTCAGGTCTGGGGTCAGCGCAACAATATTCCGGTGATTGCCCAGCATACCGGTGCGGATTCCGCCTCTGTTATCTTCGACGCCATTCAGGCTGCTAAAGCGCGTAATATCGACGTCCTGATTGCCGATACCGCCGGACGCCTGCAGAACAAATCGCACCTGATGGAAGAGTTGAAGAAAATCGTCCGCGTGATGAAGAAACTCGACGTTGAAGCGCCGCATGAAGTTATGCTGACTATTGATGCCAGCACCGGGCAGAACGCGGTAAGCCAGGCCAAACTGTTCCACGAAGCTGTTGGCTTAACCGGCATCACGCTAACGAAACTGGACGGCACGGCGAAAGGCGGGGTAATTTTCTCGGTGGCTGACCAGTTTGGTATCCCTATCCGCTACATTGGTGTCGGCGAACGTATTGAGGATTTGCGTCCGTTTAAGGCGGACGACTTTATAGAGGCACTTTTTGCCCGAGAGGATTAACAATGATTCGCTTTGAACATGTCAGCAAGGCTTATCTCGGTGGGAGACAGGCGCTGCAGGGCGTTACGTTCCATATGCAGCCGGGTGAGATGGCGTTTCTGACCGGTCATTCCGGCGCAGGGAAAAGTACCCTCCTGAAGCTGATCTGTGGGATTGAGCGGCCCAGCGCCGGGAAAATCTGGTTTAGCGGCCATGACATCACGCGTCTGAAAAACCGTGAAGTTCCGTTTCTGCGCCGCCAGATTGGCATGATTTTCCAGGATCACCATCTACTGATGGACCGTACTGTCTACGATAATGTGGCGATCCCGCTGATTATCGCCGGTGCCAGCGGTGACGATATTCGTCGCCGGGTGTCGGCGGCGCTGGATAAAGTCGGGCTACTGGACAAAGCGAAGAACTTCCCTATTCAGCTTTCCGGCGGTGAACAACAGCGTGTTGGCATTGCCCGTGCGGTGGTGAACAAGCCCGCGGTACTGCTGGCTGACGAACCGACTGGTAACCTGGACGACGCGCTGTCGGAAGGCATTTTACGTCTGTTTGAAGAGTTTAACCGCGTTGGGGTAACCGTATTGATGGCAACGCACGACATCAACCTGATTTCGCGGCGTTCCTATCGCATGCTCACCCTGAGCGATGGTCACTTGCATGGAGGCGTGGGCCATGAATAAGCGCGATGCAATCAATCATATTCGGCAGTTTGGCGGGCGTCTGGATCGCTTCCGTAAATCGGTCGGTGGCTCTGGCGACGGCGGTCGTAACGCGCCGAAACGCGCGAAATCCTCGCCAAAACCGGTAAATCGCAAAACCAACGTTTTCAACGAACAGGTGCGCTATGCCTTCCACGGCGCATTGCAGGATCTGAAAAGCAAACCGTTCGCCACGTTTTTAACGGTGATGGTTATCGCCATCTCCCTGACGCTGCCCAGCGTCTGTTATATGGTGTACAAAAACGTTAACCAGGCGGCGACGCAATATTATCCGTCACCGCAAATCACTGTTTATCTGCAAAAAACGCTGGACGATGACGCTGCTGCGGGCGTGGTGGCACAGTTGCAGGCCGAGCAAGGCGTGGAGAAAGTGAATTATCTTTCTCGTGAAGACGCACTGGGCGAGTTCCGTAACTGGTCTGGTTTTGGTGGTGCGCTGGATATGCTGGAAGAAAACCCGCTTCCGGCAGTGGCGGTGGTGATCCCGAAACTCGATTTTCAGGGGACGGAATCACTGAATACGCTGCGTGATCGTATCACCCAGATCAACGGCATTGACGAAGTGCGGATGGATGACAGCTGGTTTGCCCGTCTGGCGGCGTTGACCGGGCTGGTCGGGCGCGTTTCGGCGATGATCGGCGTGTTGATGGTGGCAGCAGTGTTCCTCGTCATCGGCAACAGTGTGCGTCTGAGCATCTTTGCTCGCCGTGACTCCATTAACGTACAAAAACTGATTGGTGCGACGGATGGTTTCATCCTGCGCCCGTTCCTGTACGGAGGCGCATTGCTGGGATTTTCTGGCGCATTGCTGTCATTAATTTTGTCAGAAATTCTGGTACTGCGTTTGTCATCGGCGGTTGCGGAAGTGGCACAGGTTTTCGGAACGAAGTTCGATATCAATGGCTTATCGTTCGATGAATGCCTGCTATTGCTGCTGGTATGCTCGATGATTGGCTGGGTGGCAGCGTGGCTTGCCACGGTACAACATTTACGCCACTTTACGCCGGAATAATAAAATCGTGTTATACTCTTTCCCTGCAATGGGTTCCGTAGCAGGGAAAGAGACCCCGTTGTCTCTTCCCGGTATTTCATCTCTATGTCACATTTTGTGCGTAATTTATTCACAGCGTTGCATTGAACTTGTGGATAAAATCACGGTCTGATAAAACAGTGAATGATAACCTCGTTGCTCTTAAGCTCTGGCACAGTTGTTGCTACCACTGAAGCGCCAGAAGATATCGATTGAGAGGATTTGAATGACTGACAAAATGCAAAGTTTAGCTTTAGCCCCAGTTGGCAACCTGGATTCCTACATCCGGGCAGCTAACGCGTGGCCGATGTTGTCGGCTGACGAGGAGCGGGCGCTGGCTGAAAAGCTGCATTACCATGGCGATCTGGAAGCAGCTAAAACGCTGATCCTGTCTCACCTGCGGTTTGTTGTTCATATTGCTCGTAATTATGCGGGCTATGGCCTGCCACAGGCGGATTTGATTCAGGAAGGTAACATCGGCCTGATGAAAGCAGTGCGCCGTTTCAACCCGGAAGTGGGTGTGCGCCTGGTCTCCTTCGCCGTCCACTGGATCAAAGCAGAGATCCACGAATACGTTCTGCGTAACTGGCGTATCGTCAAAGTTGCGACCACCAAAGCGCAGCGCAAACTGTTCTTCAACCTGCGTAAAACCAAGCAGCGTCTGGGCTGGTTTAATCAGGATGAAGTTGAAATGGTGGCCCGTGAACTGGGCGTAACCAGCAAAGACGTACGTGAGATGGAGTCGCGTATGGCGGCACAGGACATGACCTTTGACCTGTCTTCCGACGACGATTCCGACAGCCAGCCGATGGCTCCGGTGCTCTATCTGCAGGATAAATCATCTAACTTTGCTGACGGCATCGAAGATGATAACTGGGAAGAGCAGGCGGCAAACCGTCTGACCGACGCGATGCAAGGTCTGGACGAGCGTAGCCAGGATATCATCCGCGCGCGCTGGCTGGACGAAGACAACAAGTCCACGTTGCAGGAACTGGCTGACCGTTACGGTGTTTCCGCTGAGCGTGTGCGCCAGCTGGAAAAGAACGCGATGAAAAAACTTCGCGCTGCCATTGAAGCGTAATTTCCGCTACTCAGCAGAGAACCCTGGATGAGAATCCGGGGTTTTTGTTTTTTGGACCTCTGCAATAATCAGTTTCCCCCTCCGGCAAAACGCCAATCCCCACGCAGATTGTTAATAAACTGTCAAAATAGCTATTCCAATATCATAAAAATGGGGTATGTTTTAGCAGAGTATGCTGCTAAAGCACGGGTAGTCATGCATAAAACGAAATAAAGTGCTGAATCACAACACCACAACACACGTAATAACCAGAAGAATGGGGATTCTCAGGATGAATATAAAGGGTAAAGCGTTACTGGCAGGATGTATCGCGCTGGCATTCAGCAATATGGCTCTGGCAGAAGATATTAAAGTCGCGGTCGTGGGCGCGATGTCTGGTCCGGTGGCCCAGTACGGTGACCAGGAGTTCACTGGCGCAGAGCAGGCAGTAGCGGATATCAATGCTAAAGGCGGCATTAAAGGCAACAAACTGCAAATCGTAAAATATGACGATGCCTGTGACCCGAAACAGGCGGTTGCGGTGGCGAACAAAGTCGTTAACGACGGCATTAAATATGTGATTGGTCACCTCTGTTCTTCATCAACGCAGCCAGCGTCAGACATCTATGAAGATGAAGGCATTTTAATGATCACCCCAGCGGCAACCGCGCCGGAGCTGACCGCCCGTGGCTATCAGCTGATCCTGCGCACTACCGGCCTGGACTCCGACCAGGGGCCGACGGCGGTGAAATATATTCTTGAGAAAGTGAAACCGCAGCGTATTGCTATCGTCCACGACAAACAGCAGTACGGCGAAGGTCTGGCGCGTGCGGTGCAGGACGGCCTGAAGAAAGGCAATGCTAACGTGGTGTTCTTTGATGGTATCACCGCTGGGGAAAAAGATTTCTCAACGCTGGTGGCGCGTCTGAAAAAAGAGAATATCGACTTCGTTTACTACGGCGGTTATCACCCGGAAATGGGGCAAATCCTGCGTCAGGCACGCGCGGCAGGGCTGAAAACTCAGTTTATGGGGCCGGAAGGCGTGGCTAACGTCTCGCTGTCTAACATTGCGGGTGAATCAGCGGAAGGACTGCTGGTGACCAAGCCGAAGAACTACGATCAGGTTCCGGCGAACAAACCCATTGTTGATGCGATCAAAGCGAAAAAACAGGACCCAAGCGGCGCATTCGTTTGGACCACCTACGCCGCGCTGCAATCTTTGCAGGCGGGCCTGAATCAGTCTGACGATCCGGCAGAAATCGCCAAATACCTGAAAGCGAACTCCGTGGATACCGTGATGGGACCGCTGACCTGGGATGAGAAAGGCGATCTGAAAGGCTTTGAGTTCGGCGTATTTGACTGGCACGCCAACGGCACGGCGACCGATGCGAAGTAATCATTAATCGGCAACTTTGGGTTGCCGCCAAATTGCTAATATCGAGTACGTTGCTTCATGCCGGATGCGGCGTAAACGCCTTATCCGGCCTACAAGATCCAAAGAAATCAGTAAATTGAAACACACGTTGTAGGCCTGATAAGCGTAGCGCATCAGGCAATTTCTCGTTGGTCATCACTTTTGAAATCAAACTTGACGATTAACGCTTCTCCCAGCCGCCCTTTTGTGCCGTAAACCCCAATGCCTGCATAAACGTCGCCATCACGCCGCGATCTTCCACGCCAGCATCCGCCATCCACCAACATGAAACGCCAGGATTGTTACGCAAAACCTCTTCTAGCAGATATTGTCCCACACCGCGACGGCGGGTGACTTCCCTCACACGCAGGGAATCCAGTGCTCCCTCGGTGCCGCTTAAGGTTACCCGTACGGCCGCGAGCAGACGCTCGTTAAAAAGCGCGGCGTAGATACGGTGGTTATCGTCAACCTGTAACGAGGAAGGGGAATACTCCGGCCAGATCTTTTGCAGGTCAATCCGGTCCTGGTCGCTAAAGTTTTCTAATCGAATGATGGTCAGCTTCATGGGGAACCCGTGTAAATCACAAAAGTGGAACCAGTGTAGCGAAATAATTTAATCGGAGGCTTTCTCTTTTTTATTTCTTTTGGCAGGTGATTAATTTTTTTTCAGCAATAATTACAAAGTTAAAACATTAGAGAATGAAAAATACCCAGCATAATCCCCTGAATGGTAGTGAATTATTCCGCCCTTTGTGCCGTTATTTTATGCTGACAACGGCACTTTTTTCTGTTTATCTATCAATAAATTCAGAATATTATCTGTTCTTAATCGACTGAAAAATAGGGATTTTAATCGCTATTATCACAAAATACTGCGCTAAACCCTTAATCAGACAGGCAAAAACAGTGCAGTATAAAAAAAGAACAGTCTGATTTGTTAACACATAAAAACAAAGCAACACAACATCACGAATGGGGATTTTTGACTATGAAACGGAATGCGAAACCTATCATCGCAGGGATGATTGCACTGGCAATTTCACACACCGCTATGGCTGACGATATTAAAGTCGCCGTTGTCGGCGCGATGTCCGGCCCGATTGCCCAGTGGGGCGATATGGAATTTAACGGCGCGCGTCAGGCGATTAAAGACATTAATGCCAAAGGGGGAATTAAAGGCGATAAGCTGGTGGGCGTGGAATATGACGACGCCTGCGACCCGAAACAAGCCGTTGCGGTCGCCAACAAAATCGTTAACGACGGCATTAAATACGTTATTGGGCACTTGTGTTCCTCCTCTACCCAACCTGCATCAGATATCTACGAAGACGAAGGTATTCTGATGATCTCGCCGGGTGCGACCAACCCGGAGCTGACCCAACGCGGTTATCAATACATCATGCGTACTGCCGGGCTGGACTCTTCCCAGGGGCCAACGGCGGCAAAATACATTCTTGAGACGGTGAAGCCCCAGCGCATCGCCATCATTCACGACAAACAACAGTATGGCGAAGGGCTGGCACGTTCGGTGCAGGACGGGCTGAAAGCGGCTAACGCCAACGTTGTCTTCTTCGACGGTATTACCGCGGGTGAGAAAGATTTCTCCGCGCTGATCGCCCGCCTGAAAAAAGAAAATATCGACTTCGTTTACTACGGCGGTTACTACCCGGAAATGGGGCAGATGCTGCGCCAGGCCCGTTCTGTCGGCCTGAAAACCCAATTTATGGGGCCGGAAGGTGTGGGTAATGCGTCGCTGTCGAACATTGCTGGCGATGCTGCCGAAGGCATGTTGGTCACCATGCCAAAACGCTATGACCAGGACCCGGCAAACAAAGGCATCGTTGATGCGCTGAAAGCAGACAAGAAAGATCCATCCGGGCCATATGTCTGGATCACCTACGCGGCGGTGCAATCTCTGGCAACTGCCCTTGAGCGTACCGGCAGCGATGAGCCGCTGGCGCTGGTGAAAGATTTAAAAGCTAACGGTGCAAATACCGTGATTGGGCCGCTGAACTGGGATGAAAAAGGCGATCTTAAGGGATTTGATTTTGGTGTCTTCCAGTGGCACGCCGACGGTTCATCCACGGCAGCCAAGTGATCATCCCACCGCCCGTGAAAAACGGGCGGGTTTAGAAAGGTTACCTTATGTCTGAGCAGTTTTTGTATTTCTTGCAGCAGATGTTTAACGGCGTCACGCTGGGCAGTACCTACGCGCTGATAGCCATCGGCTACACCATGGTTTACGGCATTATCGGCATGATCAACTTCGCCCACGGCGAGGTTTATATGATTGGTAGCTATGTCTCCTTTATGATCATCGCCGCACTGATGATGATGGGCATTGATACCGGCTGGCTGCTGGTGGCGGCGGGATTCGTCGGCGCAATCGTCATTGCCAGCGCCTACGGCTGGAGTATCGAACGGGTAGCCTATCGTCCGGTGCGTAACTCTAAGCGCCTGATTGCGCTTATTTCCGCAATCGGCATGTCTATCTTCCTGCAAAACTACGTTAGCCTGACCGAAGGTTCGCGCGACGTGGCGCTGCCCAGCCTGTTTAACGGTCAGTGGGTGGTGGGCCATAGCGAAAACTTCTCTGCCTCTATTACCACCATGCAGGCGGTGATATGGATTGTTACTTTCCTCGCCATGCTGGCGCTGACGATTTTCATTCGCTATTCCCGTATGGGGCGCGCCTGCCGTGCCTGCGCGGAAGATCTGAAAATGGCGAGCCTGCTTGGCATCAACACCGATCGGGTGATTGCGCTGACCTTTGTGATTGGCGCGGCGATGGCGGCGGTGGCGGGTGTGCTGCTCGGTCAGTTCTACGGCGTCATTAACCCCTACATCGGCTTTATGGCCGGGATGAAAGCCTTTACCGCTGCGGTGCTCGGTGGGATTGGCAGCATTCCGGGAGCGATGATTGGCGGCCTGATTCTGGGGATTGCGGAGGCGCTCTCTTCTGCCTATCTGAGTACGGAATATAAAGATGTGGTCTCATTCGCCCTGCTGATTCTGGTGTTGCTGGTGATGCCGACCGGTATTCTGGGTCGCCCGGAGGTAGAGAAAGTATGAAACCGATGCATATTGCAATGGCGCTGCTTTCTGCCGCGATGTTCTTTGTCCTCGCTGGCGTCTTTATGGGCGTGCAACTGGAGCTGGATGGCACCAAACTGGTGGTCGACACGGCTTCAGACATCCGTTGGCAGTGGGTGTTTATCGGCACGGCGGTAGTCTTTTTCTTCCAGATTTTGCGACCTGCTTTCCAGAAAGGGCTGAAAAGCGTTTCCGGGCCTAAGTTTATTCTGCCAGCGATTGATGGCTCCACGGTGAAGCAAAAGCTGTTTCTCGTGGCGCTGCTGGTGCTTGCGGTGGCGTGGCCGTTTATGGTTTCACGTGGGACGGTGGATATCGCCACCCTGACCATGATCTACATTATTCTCGGTCTCGGGCTGAACGTGGTGGTAGGTCTTTCTGGTCTGCTGGTGCTGGGATACGGCGGCTTTTACGCCATCGGCGCTTACACTTTTGCGCTGCTCAATCACTATTACGGTTTGGGCTTCTGGACCTGTCTGCCGATTGCCGGGTTAATGGCAGCGGCGGCGGGCTTCCTGCTCGGCTTCCCGGTGTTGCGTTTACGTGGCGACTATCTGGCGATCGTTACCCTCGGTTTCGGCGAAATTGTGCGCATATTGCTGCTCAATAACACTGAAATCACCGGCGGCCCGAACGGAATCAGTCAGATCCCGAAACCGACGCTCTTCGGACTCGAGTTCAGCCGTACCGCCCGTGAAGGCGGCTGGGACACGTTCAGTAATTTCTTTGGCCTGAAATACGATCCCTCCGATCGCGTCATTTTCCTCTACCTGGTGGCGTTGCTGCTGGTGGTGTTAAGCCTGTTTGTCATTAACCGCCTGCTGCGGATGCCGTTGGGTCGTGCGTGGGAAGCGTTGCGTGAAGACGAAATTGCCTGCCGTTCGCTGGGCTTAAGCCCGCGTCGTATCAAGCTGACCGCCTTTACCATCAGCGCCGCGTTTGCCGGTTTTGCCGGAACGCTGTTTGCTGCGCGTCAGGGCTTTGTCAGCCCGGAATCCTTCACCTTTGCCGAATCAGCCTTTGTGCTGGCAATAGTGGTGCTCGGCGGTATGGGTTCGCAATTTGCAGTGATTCTGGCGGCAGTTCTGCTGGTGGTGTCGCGCGAATTGATGCGTGATTTCAACGAATACAGCATGTTAATGCTCGGTGGTTTGATGGTGCTGATGATGATCTGGCGTCCGCAGGGTTTGCTGCCCATGACGCGCCCGCAACTCAAGCTGAAGAACGGCGCAGCGAAAGGAGAGCAGGCATGAGTCAGCCATTATTATCCGTTAACGGCCTGATGATGCGCTTCGGCGGCCTGCTGGCGGTGAACAACGTCAATCTTGAACTGTACCCGCAGGAGATCGTCTCGTTAATCGGCCCTAACGGTGCCGGAAAAACCACGGTCTTCAACTGCCTGACCGGATTCTATAAACCCACCGGCGGCACTATTTTACTGCGCGATCAGCATCTGGAAGGTGTACCGGGGCAGCAAATTGCCCGCATGGGCGTGGTGCGTACCTTCCAGCATGTGCGTCTGTTCCGTGAAATGACGGTGATTGAAAACCTGCTGGTGGCGCAGCATCAGCAACTGAAAACCGGGCTGTTCTCCGGCCTGTTGAAAACGCCCTCTTTCCGTCGCGCCCAGAGTGAAGCACTCGACCGCGCCGCCACCTGGCTTGAGCGTATTGGTTTGCTGGAACACGCCAACCGTCAGGCGAGTAACCTGGCCTATGGTGACCAGCGTCGTCTGGAGATCGCCCGCTGCATGGTGACGCAGCCGGAGATTTTAATGCTCGATGAACCGGCGGCGGGTCTTAACCCAAAAGAGACGAAAGAGCTGGATGAGCTGATTGCCGAACTGCGTAACCATCACAACACCACTATCTTGTTGATTGAACACGATATGAAGCTGGTGATGGGGATTTCAGACAGAATTTACGTGGTCAACCAGGGGACGCCGCTGGCAAACGGTACGCCGGAGCAGATCCGTAATAACCCGGACGTGATCCGTGCCTATTTAGGTGAGGCATAAGATGGAAAAAGTCATGTTGTCCTTTGACAAAGTCAGCGCCCACTACGGCAAAATCCAGGCGCTGCATGAGGTGAGCCTGCATATCAATCAGGGCGAGATTGTCACCCTCATTGGCGCGAACGGCGCGGGGAAAACCACCTTGCTCGGCACGTTATGCGGCGACCCACGCGCCACCAGCGGGCGAATTGTGTTTGATGATAAAGACATTACCGACTGGCAGACGGCGAAAATCATGCGCGAAGCGGTGGCGATTGTCCCGGAAGGGCGTCGTGTTTTCTCGCGGATGACGGTGGAAGAGAACCTGGCGATGGGCGGTTTTTTTGCTGAACGTGACCAGTTCCAGGAACGCATAAAGTGGGTGTATGAACTGTTTCCGCGTCTCCATGAACGCCGTGTTCAGCGGGCGGGCACCATGTCCGGCGGTGAGCAGCAGATGCTGGCGATTGGTCGCGCGCTGATGAGCAACCCGCGTTTATTGTTGCTTGATGAGCCATCGCTCGGTCTTGCGCCGATTATCATCCAGCAGATTTTCGACACCATCGAGCAGCTGCGCGAGCAGGGGATGACCATCTTCCTCGTCGAGCAGAACGCCAACCAGGCGCTGAAGCTGGCGGATCGCGGCTACGTGCTGGAAAACGGTCATGTGGTGCTCTCCGATACCGGCGACGCGCTGCTGGCAAATGAAGCGGTGAGAAGTGCGTATTTAGGCGGGTAATAACACGTTGATTGATAAGGAGTCAAAAGACTCCTTTGAGACAGGTTACAAATGTAAAATTGCCTGATGCGCTGCGCTTATCAGGCCTACTGGGTGAGTTGCAATATATTGAATTTGCACGATCTTGTAGGCCGGATAAGGCGTTTACGCCGCATCCGGCATGAAACGATGAGCAATCTGTAGAGTTTGATTCAGACCTTCTATTTTTCCCGCTTATCCGTGCCCCATCTCCCATTTTCCCTCACCCGTACCGTCACCGCCTTGTCATCTTTCTGACACCTTACTATCTTACAAATGTAACAAAAAAGTTATTTTTCTGTAATTCGAGCATGTCATGTTACCCCGCGAGCATAAAACGCGTGAATTCGCGCATTCGGTACAACAAGAGAGATAAACGATGAAACCGTTACATTATACAGCTTCAGCACTGGCGCTCGGACTGGCGTTAATGGGGAATGCACAGGCAGTGACGACCATTCCGTTCTGGCATTCTATGGAAGGGGAACTGGGTAAAGAGGTGGATTCTCTTGCCCAACGTTTTAACGCCGAAAACCCGGATTACAAAATTGTACCGACCTATAAAGGCAACTACGAACAGAATTTAAGCGCGGGGATTGCCGCATTTCGTACCGGCAACGCTCCGGCTATTTTGCAGGTTTATGAAGTTGGCACCGCCACCATGATGGCGTCGAAAGCCATTAAACCGGTGTATGACGTGTTTAAAGAGGCGGGGATTCAGTTCGATGAGTCGCAGTTTGTGCCGACGGTTTCAGGCTATTACTCCGACAGCAAAACCGGCCACTTACTCTCCCAGCCGTTCAATAGCTCGACTCCTGTTCTCTATTACAACAAAGACGCCTTCAAGAAAGCGGGGTTAGACCCGGAACAGCCGCCGAAAACTTGGCAGGATCTGGCGGACTATGCCGCAAAACTGAAAGCCTCCGGCATGAAGTGCGGCTACGCCAGCGGCTGGCAGGGCTGGATCCAACTGGAAAACTTTAGCGCCTGGAACGGTCTGCCGTTTGCCAGCAAAAACAACGGCTTTGACGGCACGGACGCGGTGCTGGAGTTCAACAAGCCGGAGCAGGTGAAACACATCGCCATGCTCGAAGAGATGAACAAGAAGGGCGACTTCAGCTACGTCGGTCGTAAGGATGAATCCACCGAGAAGTTCTATAACGGTGATTGCGCGATGACCACCGCCTCTTCTGGTTCTCTTGCCAATATTCGTGAGTACGCCAAATTCAACTACGGCGTAGGTATGATGCCTTACGACGCCGATGCGAAAGATGCGCCACAAAACGCCATTATCGGCGGAGCCAGCCTGTGGGTGATGCAGGGCAAAGATAAAGAAACGTATACCGGCGTGGCGAAGTTTCTCGACTTCCTCGCGAAGCCAGAAAACGCTGCCGAGTGGCATCAGAAAACTGGTTATCTGCCAATCACCAAAGCGGCGTATGACCTGACCCGTGAGCAGGGTTTTTATGAGAAAAACCCAGGGGCGGATACCGCGACGCGTCAGATGCTGAATAAGCCGCCGTTGCCGTTCACCAAAGGGCTGCGTCTGGGCAACATGCCGCAGATCCGCGTGATTGTGGATGAAGAGCTGGAGAGCGTGTGGACCGGTAAGAAGACGCCACAGCAGGCGCTGGATACCGCCGTTGAGCGTGGGAATCAGTTACTGCGCCGCTTTGAGCAGTCTACGAAGTCTTAATTCTCTTACCCTCACCCTAACCCTCTCCCAAAGGGAGAGGGGACCGATCGGCGTGGTATCCAGGTGCCGTGTCGGTTTGCAACTTCGCTCGGTGGGAAAGTATGCACCGCCTTTCTCCCTCGCCCCTCTGGGGAGAGGGCCGGGGTGAGGGGAACACAACACGAAGAGTTTAACTATGTCATCATCCCGTCCGGTGTTCCGCTCGCGCTGGCTGCCCTATTTGCTGGTCGCGCCGCAGCTCATCATCACCGTTATCTTTTTTATCTGGCCTGCGGGCGAAGCGTTGTGGTACTCGCTGCAAAGCGTCGATCCGTTTGGTTTCTCCAGCCAGTTTGTCGGCCTGGATAACTTCGTCACGCTGTTTCATGACAGCTACTATCTCGACTCCTTCTGGACGACGATAAAATTCAGCACCTTTGTCACCGTCAGTGGTTTGCTGGTGTCGCTGTTCTTTGCGGCGCTGGTGGAGTACATCGTGCGCGGCAGCCGTTTCTATCAAACCTTGATGCTGCTGCCGTATGCCGTGGCTCCCGCCGTTGCCGCCGTATTGTGGATCTTCCTGTTTAACCCTGGTCGCGGGCTGATCACCCATTTTCTCGCTGAGTTCGGCTACGACTGGAACCACGCGCAAAACAGCGGTCAGGCGATGTTTCTGGTGGTGTTTGCCTCGGTGTGGAAGCAAATCAGCTACAACTTCCTGTTCTTCTATGCCGCGCTGCAATCCATTCCCCGTTCGTTGATCGAAGCCGCAGCCATCGACGGTGCAGGCCCGATTCGCCGCTTCTTTAAGATTGCGCTGCCGCTTATCGCTCCGGTGAGTTTCTTCCTGCTGGTGGTGAACCTGGTGTATGCCTTCTTCGACACCTTCCCGGTGATCGACGCCGCCACGTCCGGCGGGCCAGTACAGGCCACCACGACGCTGATTTATAAGATCTACCGCGAAGGCTTTACCGGACTGGATCTGGCTTCGTCTGCCGCGCAGTCGGTAGTGTTGATGTTCCTCGTCATCGTGCTGACGGTGGTGCAGTTCCGCTATGTTGAAAGCAAGGTGCGTTACCAATGATTGAGAACCGTCCGTGGCTGACGATATTCAGCCATACCATGCTGATCCTCGGGATTGCGGTGATCCTCTTCCCGCTGTACGTGGCGTTTGTCGCGGCGACGCTGGATAAACAGGCCGTCTACGCCGCGCCGATGACGCTCATCCCCGGCACGCATCTGCTGGAAAACATCCACAACATCTGGGTGAACGGGGTAGGCACGAATAGTGCGCCTTTCTGGCGGATGTTGCTTAACAGCTTTGTGATGGCGTTCAGCATTACGCTCGGCAAAATTACCGTCTCGATGCTCTCGGCATTTGCCATTGTCTGGTTTCGTTTTCCGCTGCGTAACCTCTTCTTCTGGATGATTTTTATTACTCTGATGTTGCCGGTTGAAGTGCGTATTTTCCCGACGGTGGAAGTCATCGCCAATCTGAAGATGCTCGACAGCTACGCCGGCTTAACGCTGCCGCTGATGGCCTCGGCGACCGCCACCTTCCTGTTCCGCCAGTTCTTTATGACGCTGCCGGATGAGCTGGTGGAAGCCGCGCGGATCGACGGCGCATCACCAATGCGTTTCTTTTGCGACATCGTTTTTCCGCTGTCCAAAACCAATCTGGCGGCGCTGTTTGTGATCACCTTTATCTACGGCTGGAACCAGTATTTGTGGCCGTTGTTGATTATTACCGACGTGGATCTAGGCACCACCGTGGCAGGGATTAAAGGGATGATCGCCACAGGCGAAGGCACCACGGAATGGAACTCGGTGATGGCGGCGATGTTGTTAACCCTGATCCCACCAGTAGTGATTGTTTTAGTGATGCAGCGTGCCTTCGTGCGCGGCCTGGTCGATAGTGAGAAATAAGATGGCAGGACTGAAATTACAGGCAGTAACCAAAAGCTGGGATGGCAAAACCCAGGTCATTAAACCGCTGACCCTTGATGTGGCGGATGGCGAATTTATCGTGATGGTCGGGCCGTCTGGCTGCGGGAAATCGACGTTATTGCGAATGGTGGCCGGACTGGAGCGGGTAACGACGGGCGATATCTGGATCGACCGCAAGCGTGTCACCGAAATGGAGCCGAAAGATCGCGGGATTGCGATGGTGTTCCAGAACTACGCGCTCTATCCGCATATGAGCGTAGAGGAGAACATGGCGTGGGGGCTGAAAATTCGCGGCATGGGCAAGCAACAAATTGCCGAACGTGTTAAAGAAGCGGCGCGCATTCTGGAGCTGGACGGCCTGCTTAAGCGCCGCCCGCGTGAGCTATCTGGCGGTCAGCGTCAGCGTGTGGCGATGGGGCGTGCGATTGTGCGTGAGCCGGCAGTGTTCCTGTTTGATGAGCCGCTCTCTAACCTCGATGCCAAGTTGCGTGTGCAGATGCGTCTTGAACTGCAACAGCTGCACCGTCGCCTGAAAACGACTTCACTCTACGTTACCCACGATCAGGTTGAGGCGATGACGCTCGCCCAGCGAGTAATGGTGATGAACGGCGGCGTTGCCGAACAGATTGGCACGCCAGTTGAAGTGTACGAAAAGCCCGCCAGCCTGTTTGTGGCGAGTTTTATCGGCAGTCCGGCGATGAATCTGCTGGCAGGGCGTGTGAATAACGAAGGCACGCATTTCGAACTGGATGGCGGTATCGCGCTGCCGCTAAACGGTGGCTACCGTCAGTATGCTGGACGTAAAATGACTCTCGGCATTCGCCCGGAACATATTACGCTACGTTCGCAGGCTGAAGGTGGCGTGCCGCTGGTGATGGACACGCTGGAGATCCTCGGCGCAGATAACCTGGCGCACGGACGCTGGGGCGAACAGAAGCTGGTGGTGCGACTGGCGCATCAGGAGCGCCCGACGGCAGGCAGCACGCTGTGGCTGCATCTGCCGGAAAATCAGCTACATCTTTTTGATGGTGAAACAGGACAACGAGTATGAGTAACTGGCCTTATCCCCGCATCGTCGCCCATCGTGGCGGCGGTAAACTGGCCCCGGAGAACACCCTGGCAGCAATCGACGTCGGGGCAAAATACGGTCATAAGATGATCGAATTTGACGCGAAGTTATCGAAGGATGGCGAGATCTTCTTGCTCCATGACGACAATCTCGAACGCACCAGCAACGGCTGGGGCGTCGCGGGTGAACTGAACTGGCAGGATTTACTGCGCGTGGATGCGGGCAGTTGGTACAGCAAAGCGTTTAAAGGTGAGCCGCTGCCGTTGCTTTCGCAGGTGGCGGAACGCTGTCGTGAACACGGGATGATGGCGAATATCGAAATCAAGCCCACCACTGGCACCGGGCCATTAACGGGCAAAATGGTGGCGCTGGCTGCACGCGAACTGTGGGCTGGTATGACGTCGCCGCTGCTGTCATCGTTTGAGATTGATGCTTTAGAAGCCGCGCAACAAGCAGTACCAGAACTGCCGCGCGGTTTATTGCTTGATGAGTGGCGCGACGACTGGCGAGAACTGACCGCGCGGCTGGGCTGCGTCTCTATTCATCTCAATCATAAGTTGCTCGATAAAGCGCGAGTGATGCAGTTGAAAGACGCCGGATTACGGATTCTGGTTTATACCGTCAATAAACCCCAGCGCGCGGCAGAGTTGCTGCGCTGGGGCGTGGATTGCATCTGTACCGATGCGATTGATGTGATTGGTCCGAACTTTACGGCCCAATAGTTTTCAACGGTATATCAGGCTGCGGCGTGCTGGGCTGATTCAGCATGTCGCCGTTTCTCCTCTCCGGCAACATATGCTGCTGATTCAACGAACTATCCGGATTACGGTTGCTGTTTAACATCCCGCCGTTGGTATTGGGCAGCATTTGCTGCCGGGCGGGATTTCGCTCCCCCGGCTGTGACTGCAACACCCGCTGAGAATTATTGTTTATCTGGTTTTCTAAATGCTGTTGTTGCAACTGAGTTTGCGTTTTCAGTTGCTGATTCAGCATCCCTTTTTGCTGGATTTGCTGCGTTTGCATTTGGGTTTGCATCCGCTGCTGGCTGGGGATCTGATATCCCGGCTGGTTGGGGTTGTTCAGAGTATTAATGGGCTGTGCAAAGCCGACAAACGGCAGGAGTGCCGTAAGAATCAGAAGTCGTTTCATCGCGTATCCTCCTCTGAAGATATCCTTTAAGTTTACTCGCTTCCCGGCAAAACGATGATTAATTCAGAGTTATATACCAGGCTTAGCTGGGGTTGCCCCTTAATCTCTGGAGAATAACGATGATAAAACCGACGTTTTTACGCCGGGTGGCCATTGCTGCTCTGCTCTCAGGAAGTTGTTTTAGCGCCGCCGCCGCGCCTCCTCCGCCACCTGTTTCTTATGGCGTGGAGGAAGATGTCTTTCATCCGGTACGCGCGAAACAGGGGATGGTGGCGTCTGTAGATGCTACTGCCACTCAGGTGGGGGTGGATATCCTCAAGGAGGGCGGGAATGC
The DNA here is from genome assembly GCF_046486495.1 of Escherichia sp. WS3227_2. Classification (NCBI taxonomy): domain Bacteria; kingdom Pseudomonadati; phylum Pseudomonadota; class Gammaproteobacteria; order Enterobacterales; family Enterobacteriaceae; genus Escherichia; species Escherichia sp. WS3227_2. Next base: position 112,501 of record NZ_JBJQLG010000007.1, on the reverse strand, counting down.
CGTTGATGCCGCCGTGGCTGTGGGCTACGCGCTGGCGGTAACGCATCCGCAGGCAGGGAATCTGGGCGGTGGTGGTTTTATGCTGATCCGCTCGAAAAATGGCAATACCACCGCTATCGATTTCCGCGAAATGGCACCCGCCAAAGCGACCCGCGATATGTTCCTTGATGATCAGGGTAACCCGGACAGCAAAAAATCACTCACTTCGCATCTGGCTTCTGGTACGCCCGGTACGGTAGCAGGTTTCTCGCTGGCGTTGGATAAATACGGCACCATGCCGTTGAACAAAGTGGTGCAACCGGCGTTTAAACTGGCACGCGATGGTTTTATCGTTAACGACGCGTTGGCTGACGATCTCAAAACCTACGGTAGCGAAGTGTTGCCGAATCACGAAAACAGCAAGGCTATCTTCTGGAAAGAGGGCGCGCCGCTGAAAAAGGGCGACAAGCTGGTGCAGGCGAACCTGGCAAAGAGCCTGGAGATGATTGCCGAAAACGGCCCGGACGAATTCTACAAAGGCACAATAGCGGAGCAGATCGCTCAGGAGATGCAGAAAAACGGTGGCTTGATCACTAAAGAAGATTTAGCGGCGTATAAAGCGGTCGAACGTACACCGATTAGCGGCGAATATCGCGGGTATCAGGTTTACTCGATGCCACCGCCATCTTCCGGTGGGATTCATATCGTGCAGATCCTCAATATCCTGGAAAACTTCGATATGCAGAAATACGGCTTTGGCAGCGCCGATGCGATGCAAATCATGGCAGAAGCGGAGAAATATGCCTACGCCGACCGCTCGGAATATCTTGGCGACCCGGATTTTGTCAAAGTTCCGTGGCAGGCGTTGACCAATAAAGCCTATGCCAAATCTATTGCCGATCAAATAGATATCAATAAAGCGAAGCCATCCAGCGAAATTCGTCCTGGCAAGCTTGCGCCTTATGAGAGTAATCAAACTACCCATTACTCAGTGGTGGATAAAGACGGCAACGCGGTGGCGGTGACCTATACGCTGAACACCACCTTCGGGACGGGCATTGTCGCGGGCGAGAGCGGTATTCTGCTTAATAACCAGATGGATGATTTCTCCGCCAAACCGGGCGTACCGAACGTTTACGGGCTGGTGGGCGGTGATGCCAACGCGGTCGGGCCGAACAAACGCCCGCTGTCGTCGATGTCACCAACCATTGTGGTGAAAGACGGTAAAACCTGGCTGGTTACCGGTAGCCCTGGCGGGAGCCGGATTATCACCACCGTGCTGCAAATGGTAGTGAATAGTATCGATTATGGCATGAACGTCGCCGAAGCGACCAATGCGCCGCGTTTCCACCATCAGTGGTTGCCGGACGAGCTGCGTGTCGAAAAAGGGTTTAGCCCGGATACGCTCAAGCTGCTGGAAGAAAAAGGTCAGAAAGTGGCGCTGAAAGAGGCGATGGGCAGCACACAAAGCATTATGGTTGGGCCGGACGGTGAGCTGTACGGTGCATCCGATCCGCGCTCGGTGGATGATTTAACGGCGGGGTATTAATATCTTAAGCCCTCTCCCGATAGGCGAGGGCTTAAATGACAAACTGAGATTACAAATTCTCTATTTCACCCGCGCCATATAATACGCATCGACATATTCACCATTACGAAAAGCGTAATTTTTGCCGGTGCCTTCTATGTGAAATCCGAATTTTTTATAGACGGCGATTGCCGGGGCGTTATCCGCAAACACCGTCAACTCAATACGATCTATCCGTAGCCAGTTATCGCACATTTCAATCAATTCGCGGATCAGGGCGCTGGCGACGCCGCGGTTGTGCCAGCGGGAGTCAACACAGATACCAAAAGTTGCAACATGACTGCGGCGTGGGCCTTGATAAGCCTCAATGAAAAGATGACCCACCACGATGCCATCAATGCAGGCAACCAGTTGTTTAAACCCCTGGCGATCTTTCAATCTTTCTGGCCACCAGCCTTCCGAAGGATGAGGTAGTTGTAGTGTGTTGCAATACACCTCCGGCTGGGCGTGAATCTGCCTGATGGCCTCGTAATCGCGCGTTTCAGCATGGCGTATCACTATCTCACTCATTCCTTTGTCCTCTTTGGGGTAAATGTCCCTTTCAACATCATTGACTTTCAAATGCGAGTCAAATGCATTTTTTTTGCAAAAAGTGTTGGACAAGTGCGAATGAGAATGATTATTATTGTCTTGCGATCAGGAAGACCCTCGCGGAGAACCTGAAAGCACGACATTGCTCACATTGCTTCCAGTATTACTTAGCCAGCCGGGTGCTGGCTTTTTTTTTGATCTTTCGTTTTCAATTTATCCACGGGAAGTGCTTGTGTTCGTTATGCGCACTCCAGTAGGAACCACGTCCGCTTTGCGCTAAGGTGTAAATAATCACCTTAAAAAGGACGAAATCATGGTCATCAACTGCGCCTTTATTGGCTTCGGCAAAAGCACCACCCGTTACCATCTGCCGTATGTACTTAACCGCAAGGATAGCTGGCATGTCGCGCATATTTTTCGTCGCCATGCGAAGCCGGAAGAACAGGCTCCCATTTATTCCCATATCCATTTCACCAGCGATCTCGACGAAGTGCTAAACGATCCCGATGTTAAGCTGGTTGTTGTCTGCACCCACGCGGACAGCCACTTCGAGTACGCGAAGCGCGCGCTGGAAGCCGGGAAAAATGTGCTGGTCGAAAAACCGTTCACTCCGACAATTGCGCAGGCGAAAGAGCTTTTTGCACTGGCGAAAAGCAAAGGGCTGACCGTCACGCCGTATCAGAATCGTCGCTTTGATTCCTGCTTCCTGACAGCGAAAAAAGCGATTGAAAGCGGCAAGTTGGGAGAGATTGTCGAAGTGGAAAGCCATTTTGACTATTACCGCCCGGTGGCAGAAACCAAACCTGGACTGCCGCAGGATGGCGCGTTTTATGGCCTTGGTGTGCATACGATGGACCAGATTATTTCTCTGTTCGGTCGCCCGGATCACGTCGCTTATGACATCCGCAGCCTGCGTAATAAAGCCAATCCTGACGACACCTTTGAAGCGCAGCTGTTTTATGGCGACCTGAAAGCCATCGTCAAAACCAGCCATCTGGTGAAAATCGATTATCCGAAATTTATCGTTCACGGTAAGAAAGGTTCGTTTATTAAATACGGTATCGACCAGCAGGAAACCAGCCTCAAGGCTAATATTATGCCGGGCGAACCGGGATTCGCGGCGGATGATTCGGTCGGTGTGCTGGAGTATGTCAATGACGAGGGCGTGACGGTCAGAGAAGAGATGAAGCCAGAAATGGGCGATTATGGGCGCGTTTATGATGCGTTGTACCAAACCATCACCAACGGTGCGCCAAATTACGTCAAGGAATCTGAAGTTCTTACCAATCTGGAAATCCTTGAACGCGGTTTTGAGCAAGCTTCTCCCTCCACAGTGACTCTCGCGAAGTAAGTTTGATGGCCCCTCGAATAGTTCAATTTTTTTGAACAGAGGGGTCAATTTTCACCCTCTATCATCCCAGGCGGATCGGGTCCACACTAAGCCCATCGAAATCATTCAGGGGGCGAATAAAAATGATCTACTTACGCAAAGCAAATGAACGTGGTCATGCAAATCATGGCTGGCTGGACTCCTGGCATACTTTCTCTTTTGCCAACTATTACGATCCGAACTTTATGGGCTTCTCCGCGCTGCGCGTGATTAACGACGACGTGATTGAAGCAGGGCAGGGCTTCGGCACTCACCCGCATAAAGATATGGAAATTTTGACCTACGTGCTGGAAGGTACTGTTGAGCATCAGGACAGCATGGGCAATAAAGAGCAGGTTCCGGCGGGTGAGTTCCAGATTATGAGTGCGGGTACGGGTATTCGTCACTCAGAGTACAACCCAAGCAGCACCGAGCGTCTGCATCTGTATCAGATCTGGATCATGCCTGAAGAAAACGGTATTACGCCGCGTTATGAACAGCGTCGCTTCGATGCCGTACAGGGCAAACAGCTGGTGCTCTCGCCGGATGCGCGAGATGGTTCGCTGAAAGTGCATCAGGATATGGAACTGTATCGTTGGGCATTGCTGAAAGATGAGCAGTCGGTGCATCAGATTGCCGCTGAACGCCGCGTCTGGATCCAGGTGGTGAAAGGCAATGTCACCATTAACGGCGTGAAAGCCTCGACCAGCGATGGTCTGGCAATCTGGGATGAGCAGGCAATCTCCATCCATGCGGATAGCGACAGCGAAGTGTTACTGTTCGATCTGCCGCCGGTTTAAAACTCAACGGCATCTTTGAAGCCTGCCTTTTTGCAGGCTTCCTCGCTCGCTCCGGTCGCGTGCTGATGTACGCTTCCGGGGTTTTGCCGTGTCGTTAGCACAATGCGATGCAATTGATTTAGTGTATATCTAATAATTGTAAACAAGCACTGTTTTCCCCGGGAAGGTTCTGATGCGTCCGTGTTAAACTAAGAGAATCTATCTCTTTTGTACCTTCAGGACGATGAAAAAGAAAAGACCCGTACTTCAGGATGTGGCTGACCGTGTAGGCGTGACCAAAATGACGGTCAGCCGCTTTTTGCGTAACCCGGAGCAGGTTTCCGTCGCTCTACGCGGCAAGATTGCCGCCGCTCTTGATGAACTGGGTTATATTCCCAATCGCGCACCCGATATCCTCTCTAACGCCACCAGCCGGGCGATTGGCGTCCTGTTACCTTCTCTCACCAACCAGGTTTTTGCGGAAGTATTACGTGGAATCGAAAGCGTCACCGACGCGCACGGTTATCAGACCATGCTGGCCCACTACGGTTATAAACCGGAAATGGAGCAAGAACGCCTCGAATCCATGCTCTCCTGGAATATCGACGGCCTGATCCTCACTGAACGTACGCACACGCCGCGCACCTTAAAGATGATTGAAGTGGCGGGGATTCCAGTGGTGGAACTGATGGACAGCAAGTCGCCATGCCTCGATATCGCCGTCGGTTTTGATAACTTTGAAGCGGCACGCCAGATGACCACTGCCATTATTGCTCGCGGGCATCGCCACATTGCCTATCTCGGCGCACGTCTCGATGAACGTACTATCATCAAACAGAAGGGATACGAACAGGCGATGCTGGATGCAGGCCTGGTGCCATATAGCGTGATGGTTGAGCAATCTTCTTCTTACTCTTCCGGTATTGAACTGATTCGCCAGGCGAGGCGGGAATATCCGCAGCTGGATGGCGTGTTCTGTACTAATGATGACCTGGCGGTCGGCGCGGCGTTTGAATGCCAGCGTCTGGGGTTGAAAGTTCCTGACGATATGGCGATTGCCGGTTTCCATGGTCATGACATTGGTCAGGTGATGGAACCACGGTTGGCGAGCGTACTGACGCCGCGTGAGCGGATGGGCAGTATTGGCGCTGAACGCCTGCTGGCGCGTATTCGTGGCGAATCTGTGACACCGAAAATGTTAGATTTAGGTTTCACCTTGTCACCGGGCGGATCTATTTAAGCCCACAAATTTGAAGTAGCTCACACTTATACACTTAAGGCACGGATGGATATTGCTTCTGATATTGTCCGGCCGGACAATGTTACCGATAACAGTTACCCGTAACATTTTTAATTATTGTATTGTGGGGGCACCACTTTGAGCACGACTAACCATGATCACCACATTTACGTCTTGATGGGCGTATCGGGCAGCGGCAAATCTGCGGTCGCCAGTGAAGTGGCGCATCAACTTCATGCCGCGTTTCTTGATGGCGATTTCCTCCATCCGCGCTGCAATATCGAAAAAATGGCGTCTGGCGAACCGCTGAATGACGACGATCGCAAACCGTGGTTGCAGGCGCTGAACGACGCCGCGTTTGCTATGCAGCGCACTAATAAAGTGTCGCTGATTGTCTGTTCTGCACTGAAAAAACACTATCGCGACCTGCTACGCGCGGGTAATCCGAATCTCTCTTTCATCTACCTGAAAGGCGATTTTGATGTGATTGAAAACCGCCTGAAAGCGCGCAAAGGCCATTTCTTTAAAACCCAAATGTTGGTGACGCAGTTTGAAACGCTGCAGGAGCCGGGTGCGGACGAAACCGATGTGCTGGTGGTAGATATCGATCAACCGCTGGAAGGTGTTGTGGCAAGCACCATTGAGGTTATTAAAAAAGGCAAATAAGTAGTGACTACATTAACGCTTGTTTTAACAGCAGTAGGGTCTGTTTTACTGCTGCTGTTTTTAGTCATGAAGGCGCGTATGCACGCTTTCCTGGCTTTGATGGTGGTGTCCATGGGGGCTGGCCTTTTTTCCGGTATGCCGCTCGATAAAATCGCAGCGACGATGGAAAAAGGGATGGGAGGCACCCTCGGCTTCCTGGCGGTGGTTGTCGCCCTGGGAGCTATGTTTGGCAAGATCTTACATGAAACCGGCGCAGTCGATCAGATTGCCGTCAAAATGCTCAAATCCTTCGGTCACAGCCGCGCACATTATGCCATCGGCCTTGCGGGGCTGGTTTGTGCACTACCGCTGTTCTTTGAAGTGGCGATTGTTCTGCTGATTAGCGTTGCTTTCTCAATGGCGCGCCACACCGGTACGAACCTGGTGAAGCTTGTAATCCCATTATTCGCAGGCGTGGCGGCAGCGGCGGCATTCCTGGTGCCTGGACCAGCGCCAATGCTGCTGGCATCGCAGATGAACGCCGACTTTGGCTGGATGATCCTGATTGGCCTGTGTGCGGCAATTCCGGGAATGATTATTGCCGGGCCGCTGTGGGGTAATTTCATCAGCCGCTACGTGGAGTTGCATATTCCTGACGACATCAGCGAACCGCATCTCGGCGAAGGCAAAATGCCATCTTTCGGATTCAGCCTGTCGCTGATCCTGTTGCCGCTGGTGCTGGTAGGGCTGAAAACCATTGCCGCGCGTTTTGTGCCAGAAGGCTCTACCGCTTACGAATGGTTCGAGTTTATTGGTCATCCGTTTACCGCGATTCTGGTTGCTTGTCTGGTAGCGATTTATGGCCTGGCAATGCGTCAGGGCATGCCAAAAGACAAAGTGATGGAGATTTGCGGTCACGCGCTGCAACCGGCGGGGATCATTCTGCTGGTGATTGGTGCAGGCGGCGTGTTCAAACAGGTGCTGGTTGACTCTGGCGTAGGTCCGGCACTGGGCGAAGCGTTAACCGGCATGGGCCTGCCGATTGCCATCACCTGCTTCGTGCTGGCAGCTGCAGTGCGCATCATTCAGGGTTCTGCCACCGTTGCCTGTTTAACGGCGGTGGGACTGGTGATGCCGGTTATTGAACAACTGAACTATTCCGGAGCGCAAATGGCGGCGCTGTCGATTTGTATCGCCGGTGGTTCGATTGTTGTCAGCCACGTTAACGACGCCGGTTTCTGGTTGTTCGGTAAATTTACCGGCGCGACCGAAGCCGAAACGCTGAAAACCTGGACCATGATGGAAACCATCCTCGGCACTGTCGGTGCCATCGTTGGGATGATTGCGTTCCAGCTGTTGAGTTAAGTTTGTTCGCCCGGTAGTTGTGACGCTACCGGGCTCTTTTCGAAAAACTCTCCTCGTTACCCCTTCATCCACATTCGAATGCCGTCGAGGAACATCTGGGTTGCCATCATCACCAGAATCAATCCCATCAGGCGTTCAAGTGCATTCACCCCTTTCTCGCCCAGCAGACGTAAAAATAGCGAAGACTGTAGCAGGATGACAAAGGTGCCACCCCAGGCCAGCAGCAGAGCAATTACCAGATGTCCCATCTGATTCGGGTACTGATGAGACAACAACATCAGCGTGGCGAGAATAGTCGGCCCGGCGACTAACGGAATTGCCAACGGCACGATAAACGGCTCTTCACCTGCCGGAAGCCCGCTGCTATTTCCTGAAGCACTGGGGAAAATCATCTTAATGGCGATCAGAAACAGAATGATGCCGCCAGAAATGGAGACGGTTTCTGCCCGCAGGCTAAGAAATGCCAGAATTTTCTCACCCGCAAACAGGAACACCAGCATCACCAGGAGAGCAATAAGCAACTCTCGCACCATGATTGCCCGCCGTCTTTTCGGTTCAGTATGTTTCAGTACGGACATGAAAATAGGTAGGTTTCCGAGCGGATCCATAATCAGGATCAATAAAACTGCTGCAGAAATGATTTCATTCATAACTCAAATTCCCTGATAATTGCCGCGGACTTTCTGCGTGCTAACAAAGCAGGATAAGTCGCATTACTGATGGCTTCGCTATCATTGATTAATTTCACTTGCGACTTTGGCTGCTTTTTGTATGGTGAAAGATGTGCCAAGAGGAGACCGGCACATTTATACAGCACACATCTTTGCAGGAAAAAACGCTTATGAAAAATGTTGGTTTTATCGGCTGGCGCGGTATGGTCGGCTCCGTTCTCATGCAACGCATGGTTGAAGAGCGCGACTTCGACGCCATTCGCCCTGTCTTCTTTTCTACTTCTCAGCTTGGTCAGGCTGCGCCGTCTTTTGGCGGAACCACTGGCACACTTCAGGATGCCTTTGATCTGGAGGCGCTAAAGGCCCTCGATATCATTGTGACCTGTCAGGGCGGCGATTATACCAACGAAATCTATCCAAAGCTTCGTGAAAGCGGATGGCAAGGTTACTGGATTGACGCAGCATCATCTCTGCGCATGAAAGATGACGCCATCATCATTCTTGACCCCGTCAATCAGGACGTCATTACCGACGGATTAAATAATGGCATCAGGACTTTTGTTGGCGGTAACTGTACCGTAAGCCTGATGTTGATGTCGTTGGGTGGTTTATTCGTCAATGATCTTGTTGATTGGGTGTCCGTTGCAACCTACCAGGCCGCTTCCGGCGGTGGTGCGCGACATATGCGTGAGTTATTAACCCAGATGGGCCATCTGTATGGCCATGTGGCAGATGAACTCGCGACCCCATCCTCTGCTATTCTCGATATCGAACGCAAAGTCACAACCTTAACCCGTAGCGGTGAGCTGCCGGTGGATAACTTTGGCGTGCCGCTGGCGGGTAGCCTGATTCCGTGGATCGACAAACAGCTCGATAACGGTCAGAGCCGCGAAGAGTGGAAAGGGCAGGCGGAAACCAACAAGATCCTCAACACATCTTCCGTAATTCCGGTAGATGGTTTATGTGTGCGTGTCGGGGCATTGCGCTGCCATAGCCAGGCATTCACTATTAAATTGAAAAAAGATGTGTCTATTCCGACCGTGGAAGAACTGCTGGCTGCGCACAATCCGTGGGCGAAAGTCGTTCCGAACGATCGGGAAATCACTATGCGTGAGCTAACCCCAGCTGCCGTTACCGGCACGCTGACCACGCCGGTAGGCCGTCTGCGTAAGCTGAATATGGGACCGGAGTTCCTGTCAGCCTTTACCGTGGGCGACCAGCTGCTGTGGGGGGCCGCGGAGCCGCTACGTCGGATGCTTCGTCAACTGGCGTAATCTTTATTCATTAAATCTGGGGCGCGATGCCGCCCCTGTTAGTGCGTAATACAGGAGTAAGCGCAGATGTTTCATGATTTACCGGGAGTTAAATAGAGCATTGGCTATTCTTTAAGGGTGGCTGAATACATGAGTATTCACAGCCTTACCTGAAGTGAGGACGACGCAGAGAGGATGCACAGAGTGCTGCGCCGTTCAGGTCAAAAAAATGTCACAACCAGAAGTCAAAAATCCAGTTGGATGGGGTGACACAATAAAACAGGAAGACAAGCATGTCCGATCGTATCGATAGAGACGTGATTAACGCGCTAATTGCAGGCCATTTTGCGGATCCTTTTTCCGTACTGGGAATGCATAAAACCACCGCGGGACTGGAAGTCCGTGCCCTTTTACCCGACGCTACCGATGTGTGGGTGATTGAACCGAAAACCGGGCGCAAACTCGCAAAACTGGAGTGTCTCGACTCCCGTGGATTCTTTAGCGGTGTCATTCCGCGACGTAAGAATTTTTTCCGCTATCAACTGGCTGTTGTCTGGCATGGTCAGCAAAACCTGATAGATGATCCTTACCGTTTTGGTCCGCTAATCCAGGAAATGGATGCCTGGCTATTATCTGAAGGTACTCACCTGCGCCCGTATGAAACCTTAGGCGCGCATGCAGATACTATGGATGGCGTCACAGGTACGCGTTTTTCTGTCTGGGCTCCAAACGCCCGTCGGGTCTCGGTGGTTGGGCAATTCAACTACTGGGACGGTCGCCGTCATCCGATGCGCCTGCGTAAAGAGAGCGGCATCTGGGAACTGTTTATCCCTGGGGCGCATAACGGTCAGCTCTATAAATACGAGATGATTGATGCCAATGGCAACTTGCGTCTGAAGTCCGACCCTTATGCCTTCGAAGCGCAAATGCGCCCGGAAACCGCGTCTCTTATTTGCGGGCTGCCGGAAAAGGTTGTGCAGACTGAAGAGCGCAAAAAAGCGAATCAGTTTGATGCGCCAATCTCTATTTATGAAGTTCACCTGGGCTCCTGGCGTCGCCACACCGACAACAATTTCTGGTTAAGCTACCGCGAGCTGGCCGATCAACTTGTGCCTTATGCTAAATGGATGGGCTTTACCCATCTCGAGCTACTGCCCATTAACGAGCATCCGTTCGATGGCAGTTGGGGTTATCAGCCAACCGGCCTGTATGCACCGACCCGCCGTTTTGGTACCCGCGACGACTTCCGTTATTTCATTGATGCCGCACACGCAGCTGGTCTGAACGTGATTCTCGACTGGGTGCCAGGCCACTTCCCGACCGATGACTTTGCGCTTGCCGAATTTGATGGCACGAACTTATATGAACACAGCGATCCGCGCGAAGGCTATCATCAGGACTGGAATACGCTGATCTACAACTATGGTCGCCGTGAAGTCAGTAACTTCCTTGTCGGTAACGCGCTTTACTGGATCGAACGTTTTGGTATTGATGCGCTGCGCGTCGATGCGGTGGCGTCAATGATTTATCGTGACTACAGCCGTAAAGAGGGGGAGTGGATCCCGAACGAATTTGGCGGGCGCGAGAATCTTGAAGCGATTGAATTCTTGCGTAATACCAACCGTATTCTTGGTGAGCAGGTTTCCGGTGCGGTGACAATGGCGGAGGAGTCTACCGATTTCCCTGGCGTTTCTCGTCCGCAGGACATGGGCGGTCTGGGCTTCTGGTACAAGTGGAACCTCGGCTGGATGCATGACACCCTGGACTACATGAAGCTCGACCCGGTTTATCGTCAGTATCATCACGATAAACTGACCTTCGGGATGCTCTACAACTACACTGAAAACTTCGTCCTGCCGTTGTCGCATGATGAAGTGGTCCACGGTAAAAAATCGATTCTCGACCGGATGCCGGGCGACGCATGGCAGAAATTCGCTAACCTGCGCGCCTACTACGGCTGGATGTGGGCATTCCCGGGCAAGAAACTGCTGTTCATGGGGAACGAATTTGCCCAGGGCCGCGAGTGGAACCATGACGCCAGCCTCGACTGGCATCTGTTGGAAGGCGGCGATAACTGGCACCACGGTGTCCAGCGTCTGGTGCGCGATCTGAACCTCACCTACCGCCACCATAAAGCGATGCATGAACTGGATTTTGACCCGTACGGTTTTGAATGGCTGGTGGTGGATGACAAAGAACGCTCGGTGCTGATCTTTGTGCGTCGCGATAAAGAGGGTAACGAAATCATCGTTGCCAGTAACTTTACTCCGGTGCCGCGTCATGATTATCGCTTCGGCATTAACCAGCCGGGCAAATGGCGTGAAATCCTCAATACCGATTCCATGCACTATCACGGCAGTAATGTCGGCAATGGCGGCAAGGTACACAGCGATGAGATTGCCAGCCACGGTCGTCAGCATTCATTAAGCCTGACACTACCACCGCTGGCCACTATCTGGCTGGTTCGGGAGGCAGAATGACACAACTCGCCATTGGCAAACCCGCACCCCTCGGCGCGCATTACGACGGTCAGGGCGTCAACTTCACACTTTTCTCCGCTCATGCCGAGCGGGTAGAACTGTGTGTCTTTGACGCCAATGGCCAGGAACATCGCTATGACTTGCCAGGGCACAGTGGCGACATTTGGCACGGTTATCTGCCGGATGCGCGCCCGGGTTTGCGTTATGGTTATCGCGTTCATGGCCCCTGGCAACCCGCCGAGGGGCATCGCTTTAACCCGGCGAAGTTGTTGATTGATCCTTGCGCGCGGCAAATTGACGGGGAATTTAAAGATAACCCGCTGCTGCACGCCGGTCATAATGAACCTGACTATCGCGACAACGCCGCCATTGCGCCGAAATGCGTAGTGGTGGTTGATCACTATGACTGGGAGGATGATGCTCCGCCGCGCACGCCGTGGGGCAGTACCATCATTTATGAAGCCCATGTCAAAGGATTAACGTACCTGCACCCGGAGATCCCGGTCGAGATCCGTGGCACTTATAAAGCCCTGGGGCATCCGGTGATGATCAACTATTTGAAACAGTTGGGCATTACCGCGCTGGAACTGCTGCCGGTGGCGCAGTTTGCCAGCGAACCACGCCTGCAACGTATGGGTCTAAGTAACTACTGGGGTTATAACCCGGTGGCGATGTTTGCGCTGCATCCGGCGTATGCCTGCTCCCCAGAAACGGCGCTGGATGAGTTTCGCGATGCAATCAAAGCACTGCATAAAGCGGGTATCGAAGTCATTCTTGATATCGTGCTCAACCATAGTGCGGAACTGGACCTCGACGGCCCGTTATTCTCTCTGCGTGGGATCGACAACCGTAGCTATTATTGGATAAGAGAAGACGGCGATTATCACAACTGGACCGGTTGTGGCAACACGCTCAATTTGAGTCATCCGGCGGTGGTGGATTATGCCAGCGCCTGTCTGCGTTATTGGGTAGAAACCTGCCACATCGATGGTTTCCGCTTTGATCTGGCGGCAGTCATGGGCCGTACGCCAGAGTTTCGTCAGGATGCGCCGTTGTTTACCGCTATCCAGAACTGCCCGGTGCTCTCGCAGGTGAAGTTAATTGCTGAACCGTGGGATATTGCTCCTGGTGGTTATCAGGTGGGAAATTTCCCGCCGCTGTTTGCCGAGTGGAACGATCATTTCCGCGATGCTGCCCGTCGTTTCTGGCTTCATTATGATTTGCCTCTGGGGGCGTTTGCCGGGCGTTTTGCTGCCTCCAGCGATGTTTTTAAACGTAATGGTCGTCTGCCGAGTGCCGCGATTAATCTCGTCACCGCGCATGACGGTTTTACGCTTCGCGACTGCGTTTGCTTCAACCATAAACATAATGAAGCAAACGGAGAAGAAAATCGCGACGGGACCAACAACAATTACAGTAACAATCATGGTAAAGAAGGGTTAGGCGGTACTCTTGACCTGGTTGAACGGCGTCGCGACAGCATTCACGCCCTGTTAACAACGTTGTTACTCTCCCAGGGTACGCCGATGTTACTGGCCGGTGACGAACATGGTCACAGCCAGCATGGCAATAACAATGCCTACTGTCAGGATAACCAATTAACCTGGTTGGACTGGTCGCAGGCAAGCAGTGGTTTAACCGCATTTACCGCCGCGTTAATCCATCTGCGCAAGCGCATTCCCGCTTTGGTGGAGAATCGCTGGTGGGAAGAAGGCGACGGCAATGTCCGTTGGCTAAATCGATATGCTCAACCTTTAAGCACGGATGAGTGGCAAAACGGGCCGAAACAGCTGCAAATTCTGCTCTCGGATCGCTTTTTGATCGCAATTAACGCCACGCTTGAGGTAACAGAGATTGTTTTACCTGCTGGGGAGTGGCACGCCATTCCCCCATTCGCTGGAGAGGATAACCCAGTGATTACGGCTGTCTGGCAGGGACCTGCACACGGATTGTGTGTGTTCCAGAGATGATAAAAAAGGAGTTAGTCATGGTTAGTTTAGAGAAGAACGATCACTTAATGTTGGCGCGCCAGCTGCCATTGAAATCTGTTGCCCTGATACTGGCGGGAGGACGTGGTACCCGCCTGAAGGATTTAACCAATAAGCGAGCAAAACCGGCCGTACACTTCGGCGGTAAGTTCCGCATTATCGACTTTGCGCTGTCTAACTGCATCAACTCCGGGATCCGTCGTATGGGCGTGATCACCCAGTACCAGTCCCACACTCTGGTGCAGCACATCCAGCGCGGCTGGTCATTCTTCAATGAAGAAATGAACGAGTTTGTCGATCTGCTGCCAGCACAGCAGAGAATGAAAGGGGAAAACTGGTATCGCGGCACCGCAGATGCGGTCACCCAAAACCTCGACATTATCCGCCGTTATAAAGCGGAATACGTGGTGATCCTGGCGGGCGACCATATCTACAAGCAAGACTACTCGCGTATGCTTATCGACCACGTCGAAAAAGGCGCACGTTGCACCGTTGCTTGTATGCCAGTACCGATTGAAGAAGCCTCCGCGTTTGGCGTTATGGCGGTTGATGAGAACGATAAAATTATCGAATTCGTTGAAAAACCAGCTAACCCGCCGTCAATGCCGAACGATCCGAGCAAATCTCTGGCGAGTATGGGTATTTACGTCTTTGACGCCGACTATCTGTATGAACTGCTGGAAGAAGACGATCGCGATGAGAACTCCAGCCACGACTTTGGCAAAGATTTGATTCCCAAGATCACCGAAGCCGGTCTGGCCTATGCGCACCCGTTCCCGCTCTCTTGCGTACAATCCGACCCGGATGCCGAACCGTACTGGCGCGATGTGGGTACGCTGGAAGCTTACTGGAAAGCGAACCTCGATCTGGCCTCTGTGGTGCCGGAACTGGATATGTACGATCGCAATTGGCCAATTCGCACCTACAATGAATCATTACCGCCAGCGAAATTCGTGCAGGATCGCTCCGGTAGCCACGGGATGACCCTTAACTCACTGGTATCCGGCGGTTGTGTGATCTCCGGTTCGGTGGTGGTGCAGTCCGTTCTGTTCTCGCGCGTTCGCGTGAATTCATTCTGCAACATTGATTCCGCCGTATTGTTACCGGAAGTATGGGTAGGTCGCTCGTGCCGTCTGCGCCGCTGCGTCATCGATCGTGCTTGTGTTATTCCGGAAGGCATGGTGATTGGTGAAAACGCAGAGGAAGATGCACGTCGTTTCTATCGTTCAGAAGAAGGCATCGTGCTGGTAACGCGCGAAATGCTACGGAAGTTAGGGCATAAACAGGAGCGATAATGCAGGTTTTACATGTATGTTCAGAGATGTTCCCGCTGCTTAAAACCGGCGGTCTGGCTGATGTTATTGGGGCATTACCCGCAGCACAAATCGCAGACGGCGTTGACGCTCGCGTACTGTTGCCTGCATTTCCCGATATTCGCCGTGGCGTGACCGATGCGCAGGTAGTATCCCGTCGTGATACCTTCGCCGGACATATCACGCTGTTGTTCGGTCATTACAACGGGGTTGGCATTTACCTGATTGACGCGCCGCATCTCTATGATCGTCCGGGAAGCCCGTATCACGATACCAACTTATTTGCCTATACCGACAACGTATTGCGTTTTGCGCTGCTGGGGTGGGTTGGGGCAGAAATGGCCAGCGGGCTTGACCCATTCTGGCGTCCTGATGTGGTGCATGCGCACGACTGGCATGCAGGCCTTGCGCCTGCGTATCTGGCGGCGCGCGGGCGTCCGGCGAAGTCGGTGTTTACTGTGCACAACCTGGCCTATCAAGGCATGTTTTATGCACATCACATGAATGACATCCAATTGCCATGGTCATTCTTTAATATTCATGGGCTGGAATTCAACGGACAAATCTCTTTTCTGAAGGCCGGTCTGTACTATGCCGATCACATTACGGCGGTCAGTCCGACCTACGCTCGCGAGATCACCGAACCGCAGTTTGCCTACGGTATGGAAGGTCTGTTGCAACAGCGTCACCGTGAAGGGCGTCTTTCCGGCGTACTGAACGGCGTGGACGAGAAAATCTGGAGTCCAGAGACGGACTTACTGTTGGCCTCGCGTTACACCCGCGATACGTTGGAAGATAAAGCGGAAAATAAGCGCCAGTTACAAATCGCAATGGGGCTTAAGGTTGACGATAAAGTGCCGCTTTTTGCAGTGGTGAGCCGTCTGACCAGCCAGAAAGGTCTCGACCTGGTGCTGGAGGCCTTACCGGGTCTTCTGGAGCAGGGCGGGCAACTGGCGCTACTCGGCGCGGGCGATCCGGTGCTGCAGGAAGGTTTCCTTGCGGCGGCAGCGGAATACCCCGGCCAGGTGGGCGTTCAGATTGGCTATCACGAAGCATTTTCGCATCGCATTATGGGCGGCGCGGACGTCATTCTGGTGCCCAGTCGTTTTGAACCGTGCGGCTTAACGCAACTTTATGGATTGAAGTACGGTACGCTGCCGTTAGTGCGGCGCACCGGTGGGCTTGCTGATACGGTTTCTGATTGTTCTCTTGAGAACCTTGCAGATGGCGTCGCCAGTGGGTTTGTCTTTGAAGATAGTAATGCCTGGTCGCTGTTACGGGCTATTCGACGTGCTTTTGTACTGTGGTCCCGTCCTTCACTGTGGCGGTTTGTGCAACGTCAGGCTATGGCAATGGATTTTAGCTGGCAGGTCGCGGCGAAGTCGTACCGTGAGCTTTACTATCGCTTGAAATAGTTTTCAGGAAACGCCTATATGAATGCTCCGTTTACATATTCATCGCCCACGCTTAGCGTAGAAGCTCTTAAGCACTCTATCGCTTACAAGCTGATGTTTACGATTGGAAAGGACCCGGTCGTCGCCAATAAACATGAATGGCTGAACGCAACGTTATTTGCTGTGCGCGATCGTCTCGTGGAGCGCTGGTTACGTTCAAACCGTGCCCAGTTGTCGCAAGAAACTCGTCAGGTTTACTACCTGTCGATGGAGTTTTTGATTGGCCGTACGCTTTCCAATGCCATGTTGTCGCTAGGAATTTACGAAGATGTACAGGGCGCACTGGAAGCGATGGGGTTAAATCTCGAAGAGCTGATTGATGAAGAAAATGACCCGGGCCTCGGTAACGGTGGCCTGGGACGTCTGGCGGCTTGCTTCCTTGATTCTCTGGCGACGTTAGGGTTGCCGGGGCGCGGTTACGGCATCCGCTATGACTACGGTATGTTCAAGCAGAACATCGTTAACGGTAGCCAGAAAGAGTCACCTGACTACTGGCTGGAATACGGTAACCCGTGGGAATTCAAACGCCACAATACGCGCTATAAAGTCCGTTTTGGTGGTCGTATTCAGCAGGAAGGTAAAAAAACGCGCTGGATTGAAACCGAAGAGATTCTGGGAGTGGCTTACGATCAGATAATCCCTGGTTACGACACCGACGCGACCAACACGCTGCGTTTGTGGAGTGCGCAAGCCAGTAGCGAAATTAACCTCGGTAAATTCAACCAGGGTGACTACTTCGCGGCAGTGGAAGATAAAAACCACTCCGAGAACGTATCTCGCGTACTGTATCCGGACGACTCCACCTACTCCGGGCGTGAGCTGCGCCTGCGTCAGGAATACTTCCTGGTTTCCTCGACCATTCAGGACATTTTAAGCCGCCATTATCAGTTGCATAAAACCTACGATAACCTGGCGGATAAAATCGCGATTCATCTCAACGATACCCATCCGGTGCTGTCGATTCCTGAGTTGATGCGTCTGCTGATTGATGAGCACCAATTTAGTTGGGACGACGCGTTTGGGGTCTGTTGCGAGGTTTTCTCTTACACCAACCACACGCTGATGAGCGAGGCGTTGGAAACCTGGCCGGTCGATATGCTGGGTAAAATTCTGCCGCGTCACTTGCAGATCATCTTTGAAATCAACGACTATTTCCTTAAAACCTTGCAGGAACAGTATCCGAACGATACCGATCTGCTGGGACGGGCGTCGATCATTGATGAATCCAACGGTCGTCGTGTGCGTATGGCCTGGCTGGCGGTTGTGGTGAGCCACAAAGTTAACGGTGTATCGGAACTGCACTCTAACCTGATGGTGCAATCGTTGTTTGCCGACTTTGCGAAAATCTTCCCGGGTCGTTTCACCAACGTCACCAACGGTGTGACGCCGCGTCGCTGGCTGGCGGTTGCGAACCCATCGCTTTCAGCCGTGCTGGACGAACACCTGGGCCGTAACTGGCGCACCGACCTTAGCCTGCTTAATGAGCTGCAACAACACTGTGATTTCCCAATGGTTAATCACGCTGTGCATCAGGCGAAGCTGGAGAACAAAAAGCGTCTGGCGGAGTATATCGCCCAGCAGCTGAATGTGGTGGTAAATCCGAAAGCGCTGTTCGATGTGCAAATTAAACGTATTCACGAATACAAACGTCAATTGATGAATGTGTTGCATGTGATTACCCGCTATAACCGCATCAAGGCCGACCCGGATGCGAAATGGGTACCGCGCGTGAATATTTTTGGCGGTAAGGCGGCTTCGGCCTATTACATGGCGAAGCACATTATTCATTTGATCAATGACGTAGCGAAAGTGATCAACAACGATCCGCAGATTGGCGACAAGCTGAAAGTCGTGTTCATCCCGAACTACAGCGTTAGCCTGGCGCAGTTGATCATTCCGGCGGCCGATCTGTCTGAACAGATTTCGCTGGCGGGGACGGAAGCTTCCGGCACCAGTAACATGAAGTTTGCGCTTAACGGCGCGCTGACCATCGGTACGCTGGACGGTGCGAATGTCGAGATGCTGGATCATGTCGGTGCTGACAATATCTTTATTTTTGGTAACACAGCGGAAGAAGTGGAAGAACTGCGTCGTCAGGGCTACAAACCGCGTGAATACTACGAGAAAGATGAGGAGCTGCATCAGGTGCTGACGCAAATCGGCAGCGGTGTATTCAGTCCGGAAGATCCGGGTCGCTATCGCGATCTGGTTGATTCGCTGATCAACTTCGGCGATCACTACCAGGTACTGGCGGATTATCGCAGCTATGTCGATTGTCAGGATAAAGTCGACGAACTCTACGAGCTTCAGGAAGAGTGGACCGCAAAAGCGATGCTGAACATTGCCAATATGGGCTACTTCTCTTCTGACCGTACTATCAAAGAGTACGCCGATCATATCTGGCATATCGATCCGGTGAGATTGTAATTTCACTAATAAATAGAACGGGGCCAAAGGGTCCCGTTTTTTTCGCCATCATTTCGGAAAAGTGTCCAGAAGGGGCAAGGGGACTCGGGGAGTATAATTTTGCCATTCAGAAAGAATGGAAAGAATAATGCAAAACAGAAAATGGATTTTGACCTCGCTGGTAATGACTTTTTTCGGCATCCCCATTCTGGCGCAGTTTTTGGCGGCGGTTATTGCCATGCTGGGGGCCGGGCTTGCCGCTATTCTTGAGTTTTGCAATTTACTCTTTACGCCAACAATTTATCTTCTACTCAACGTCTTTATGCTGACGCTGGGCGCATTACTGCTATTTTTCTCTGGGCGAGTGGGTAATGTGTCTGAGTTTTGTTACGTTGGGAATAATGGCGTGGGCTTTGCGGTAATTCCCTGAATTAAAAAGTAGGTTAGATTTTTGACAAAGTGCGCTTTGTTCATGCCGGATGCGACGTGAACGTCTTATTGGCCTACAAAATCATGCAAATTCAATACATTGCATAAGCCACGTAGGCCTGATAAGCGTAGCGCATCAGGCAATTTTGTATTTGTCATCAGTCTCAGACCAGATCGAAATCTGACCTGACCACCTTACGTTAAATCACGAAGCCAGCGACAACTTCTGCTGCGTATACTCCACCAGCCACTGACTCACACGAGATTGTTGATCCGCATTCAGCCACATGCCTTGTTTTGTGCGACGCCACAGGGCATCGTCGGCGCGACGGACCCATTCGTGATCCACCAGATATTTCAGCTCCGCTTCGTAGAACTCATGACCGAAATCTTCCCCGAGATCGCCTATCGCCCCCGCATTGCCGAGCAGCAGTTCGCTGTTGCTGCCGTAAGTGCGTGCGTAATGACGTGCCAGCGATTCGGTCAGGAATGGGTAACGGCGGCGCAGACGCGCGGCGTAATCGTCACGGTCGCCTTCAATGGCTCCGCCCGGTAGCACGCTCTCTTTCGTCCACGCCGGACCAATGCCCTGATAATATGGCGTCAGTTTTTCCAGCGCGTGCTCCGCCAGTTTGCGGTAGGTGGTCAGCTTACCGCCGAATACCGACAGCAGCGGCGCTTTGCCGTTTTCATCATGGATATCAAGGGTGTAATCACGAGTGATAGCCTGCGGCGAATCGGACTCATCATCACATAGCGGACGCACGCCGGAGTATGTCCAGACGATATCGTCCCGGCTTAACTGCTTTTTAAAGTGCGTGTTATACACTTTCAGCAGGTAATTGATTTCACTCTCTTCAATCTTCACTGCTTTTGGATCACCTTTGTATTCCACATCGGTGGTGCCGATGATGGAAAACTCGTCCATCCACGGGATCACGAAGACAATACGTTTATCTTCGTTTTGCAGAATGTAGGCCTGCTTTTGTGTATGCACACGCGGCACCACAATATGGCTGCCTTTGATCAGGCGAATGCCATAAGGTGAGGGTAGATGCATCCCGTCGTCGAAGAACTGCTTCACCCACGGGCCGGTGGCGTTCACGAGGCCGCGCGCTTGCCAGCTATATTTTTTGCCGGTATCGATATCTTCCGCTTCCACAATCCACAGGCCGTTTTCGCGGCGAGCAGAAGTGGCACGAGTACGGGTAAGCACTTCACCGCCTTTACGCACCACCATCTGGGCGTTGGCGAGTACCAGACGGGCGTCGTCTACCCAACAGTCGGAATATTCGAATCCGCGCTTAATTTCCGGTTTTAACACTGAATTTGCGCCAAAACGCAAACCGGTTGATCCCGGTAGGCTGGTGCGTTTACCCAGATGATCGTACATAAACAGACCAATCCGAATCATCCACGCCGGGCGCAGATGCGGACGATGCGGCAGGCGAAAACGCATCGGGAAGGCGATATGCGGGGCCATTTTCAGTAGCACTTCACGTTCAGCCAGCGCCTCGCTGACCAGGCGGAATTCATAGTGCTCAAGGTAGCGCAGGCCACCGTGAATGAGTTTTGAACTGGCGGAAGAGGTCGCGCAAGCGAGATCCTGCGCCTCCAGCATCAGCACGGATAAACCGCGTCCAGCGGCGTCTGCCGCGATACCAGCACCATTGATGCCGCCACCTATCACAATCAGATCTTTGGTTTCCATGCTGCCCTCATTCACTTTCGTTAAAGCTCACAAATGTTCGTTATCGAACATATTAGCAAAGAATCGCGCTTTAGGTAACATTGAAAAAACATTTTAGAGTGATATGTATAACATTATGGCGTTTATCTTCCGCTTCGACGTAAACTGTGCGGTAAATTTGCCCACTTGTTTGTAAATAAAGAGAGACGCATGGATCAGTTCGAATGTATTAACGTTGCCGACGCGCACCAGAAGTTGCAGGAAAAAGAGGCGGTGCTGGTCGATATTCGCGATCCACAGAGTTTCGCAATGGGGCATGCGGTGCAGGCTTTCCATTTAACCAACGACACACTGGGCGCGTTTATGCGTGATAACGACTTTGACACTCCGGTGATGGTGATGTGTTACCACGGCAATAGCAGCAAAGGCGCGGCGCAGTATCTGCTGCAACAGGGCTACGATGTGGTCTATAGCATTGACGGCGGCTTTGAAGCCTGGCAGCGTCAGTTTCCTGCAGAGGTGGCGTACGGCGCGTAACGCTTTATACTGTCCCCTTTTGTGTGGAATAAGCGACAGCAACGATGTTGATGATTACCTCTTTTGCTAACCCCCGCGTGGCGCAGGCGTTTGTTGATTACATGGCGACGCAGGGTGTTATCCTCACGATTCAACAACATAACCAAAGCGATGTCTGGCTGGCGGATGAGTCCCAGGCCGAGCACGTGCGGGCGGAGCTGGCGCGTTTTCTCGAAAACCCGGCAGATCCGCGTTATCTGGCGGCCAGCTGGCAGGCGGGCCATACCGGCAGTGGCCTGCATTATCGCCGTTATCCTTTCTTTGCTGCCTTGCGTGAACGCGCAGGCCCGGTAACCTGGGTGATGATGATCGCCTGCGTGGTGGTGTTTATTGCCATGCAAATTCTCGGCGATCAGGAAGTGATGTTATGGCTGGCCTGGCCATTCGATCCAACACTGAAATTTGAGTTCTGGCGTTACTTCACCCACGCGTTAATGCACTTCTCGCTGATGCATATCCTCTTTAACCTGCTCTGGTGGTGGTATCTCGGCGGTGCGGTGGAAAAACGCCTCGGTAGCGGTAAGCTAATTGTCATTACTCTCATTAGCGCCCTGTTAAGCGGCTATGTGCAGCAAAAGTTCAGCGGGCCGTGGTTTGGCGGGCTTTCTGGCGTGGTGTATGCGCTGATGGGCTACGTCTGGCTACGTGGCGAACGCGATCCGCAAAGTGGCATTTACCTGCAACGTGGGTTAATTATCTTTGCGCTGATCTGGATTGTCGCCGGATGGTTTGATTTGTTTGGGATGTCGATGGCGAACGGAGCACACATCGCCGGGTTAGCCGTGGGTTTAGCGATGGCTTTTGTTGATTCGCTCAATGCGCGAAAACGAAAATAATTCCAGGGATTTATAAATGAAACAAACACAACGTCACAACGGTATTATCGAACTGGTTAAACAGCAGGGTTATGTCAGTACCGAGGAACTGGTGGAGCACTTCTCCGTCAGCCCGCAGACTATTCGTCGCGACCTCAACGAGCTGGCAGAGCAAAACCTGATCCTGCGGCATCATGGCGGTGCGGCGCTGCCTTCCAGTTCGGTTAACACGCCTTGGCACGATCGTAAAGCCACCCAGACCGAAGAAAAAGAGCGGATTGCCCGCAAAGTGGCGGAGCAAATCCCCAATGGCTCAACGCTGTTTATCGATATTGGCACCACGCCGGAAGCGGTGGCGCACGCGCTGCTCAATCACAGCAATTTGCGCATTGTGACTAACAATCTCAACGTCGCTAACACGCTGATGGTAAAAGAGGATTTCCGTATTATTCTCGCCGGTGGCGAATTACGCAGCCGCGATGGCGGGATCATTGGCGAAGCGACACTCGATTTTATCTCCCAGTTCCGCCTTGATTTCGGCATTCTGGGGATCAGCGGCATCGATAGCGACGGCTCGTTGCTGGAATTCGATTACCACGAAGTTCGCACCAAACGCGCTATTATTGAGAACTCGCGCCACGTTATGCTGGTTGTCGATCACTCGAAATTTGGCCGTAATGCGATGGTCAATATGGGGAGCATCAGCATGGTTGATGCTGTCTACACCGACGCCCCGCCGCCAGTAAGCGTCATGCAGGTGCTGACGGACCATCATATTCAACTGGAGCTGTGCTGATCCTGCACGGCTTCCCACGTCAGACCAAAACGCGCCAGGTATTTGCGTAGCCGATCTGCGTCGTTGACGCTGGCTTTGCCCTGGCGCGAAACATCAAAAAGCTGGCGACCGGCAGCAGAAAGCGATTTTGCCTGGCGGCAGATGGCTATTACGTGTTCCAGTTGCAGCCGATCAAAGAGGTCGATGTTTTCTGCCTCAGCGCCCAGCAGTTGCGTAATCGCGGAGGGGCGACTCTCCTGCCAGTTATAGCGCAGACGGTTTATCTCATCTTCAACCACGTCCAGAGTGATGCGTCCGCTAGTGGCAAAGGTGGCCATCCGCGTGACGCTGGCAGAAAGTTCGCGAAAGTTACCGCGCCATGTTGCCTGGGGAGATGTCGCAAAAGCCAGCCAGGCGCGCCGTGCTTCGGTGTTAAAACGCACGCTGTCGCCGGTGAGTGAGGCGTGGCGCTCCACTTCATAATCCAGGTTAGGTTCAATATCTTCCTGGCGCTGGCGCAGTCCCGGCAGGGTGAAGGTCCAGAGATTGATCCGCGCGTACAGATCTTCGCGAAATTTGCCTTCAGCAACCAGCTGGCGCAAATCGCGCACCGTTCCGGCGATCAGCTGAAAATCACTGCTCACCTGGCGATCGCTGCCAAATGGGTAAAAGGTTTTCTCTTCAATGGCTTTCAGCAGCATTGCCTGTTCGTCTGCGCCCAGTTCGCCAATCTCATCAAGAAACAACATGCCACCGTTGGCGCTGCGTAATAATCCTTCACGAGATTCCCGCGCCCCGGTGAACGCGCCTTTCACATGACCAAACAGCGTCGACATGGCGGTATCGCCGCGCAGGGTGGCGCAGTTCACTTCTACAAATGCGCCGCTAAACTGATGCCGTGCCTGTTTTAATTCAAAGATGCGTCGCGCCAGAAATGACTTACCCGCCCCGGTCGGGCCGTTGAGCAGGATCGGTGCGCGGGATTTAATCGCCACTTTTTCGATCTGCTCAATCATGCGGTTGAAGTGGGGGTTACGCGTGGCAATGCCGGATTTGAGGAAGTCGAGGGTTTGCTGGCATTCCTCGGCAAAGCGGCTGGCGATGGCGTTATAACGGCTTAAATCGAGATCGATAATCGTCACTTCACCTGCGCCGCGCGGTTGTTCTTTTTTGCGCGGTGGTGAAGATTGTATCAACCGGGCGGGCAAGTAACGCGCTTCTGCCAGCAGAAACCAGCAAATCTGCGCGACGTGGGTGCCGGTGGTGATGTGAATTAAATAATCTTCATTTTCTGGCTGGAACGCGTAACCACGGGCGAAATCATGCAGGCAGGCGTAAACCTCTTCGAAATCCCACGGGTTATGCAGTTCTATCTCAACGCCCACCACTTCTGTTTCTGGCGAAACGCTGGCGATATCGCGTTTAAGCGTTTCGAATAGCGAGCGCGAGCGGGCGTCGTGCAATAATTCCAGCCGATCGATAACTAACGATTCTTGCTGGCATAGACAGAGTGTCGGACGCCATTTTGACCAGCGCTGACTGCCGCGCCCGGCATAATCCAGCACGGTACCGACAAAGCCAAAAGCCACTGTTTTACGCATCTTAGATATCCTTATAAAAGACGATATTTCATTATCGGTAAATCGGCTTTGCGGGAAATCTCCGTTTACGGACGTAAAGATATAATCTTTTTAGAAACAATAAATTAAAAAATTAATCTGCTTATTTAATTTTCTGGCACGACGGTTGCAATTATCAGGACATACCAACGAAAAGAGAAAAACACAATGAATTACGAATTACTGACCACTGAAAATGCCCCGGTAAAAATGTGGACCAAAGGCGTGCCGGTAGAAGCCGATGCGCGTCAGCAACTTATTAATACGGCGAAGATGCCGTTTATTTTCAAACATATTGCGGTAATGCCTGATGTACACCTGGGTAAAGGTTCCACCATAGGTAGCGTGATCCCGACCAAAGGGGCGATTATTCCGGCGGCGGTGGGCGTGGATATCGGTTGTGGAATGAACGCGCTGCGCACCGCGTTAACGGCGGCAGACCTGCCTGAAAACTTGGCGGAGCTGCGTCAGGCGATTGAAACGGCCGTGCCGCACGGACGTACCACTGGCCGTTGTAAACGTGATAAAGGCGCATGGGAAAACCCGCCTGTTAACGTCGATGCGAAATGGACTGAGCTGGAAGTCGGTTATCAGTGGTTAACGCAAAAATATCCCCGTTTCCTTAACACTAACAACTATAAACACCTGGGAACGCTGGGAACGGGTAACCACTTTATTGAAATCTGCCTTGATGAGTCGGACCAGGTGTGGATTATGCTGCACTCCGGTTCACGCGGAATTGGTAACGCCATCGGGACTTACTTTATCGATCTGGCGCAAAAAGAGATGCAGGAAACGCTTGAAACATTGCCGTCGCGTGATCTGGCGTACTTTATGGAAGGTACGGAATACTTTGATGATTACCTGAAAGCCGTGGCCTGGGCGCAGCTTTTTGCCAGCCTTAACCGCGATGCGATGATGGAAAACGTGGTAACGGCGTTGCAGAGCATTACGCAGAAAACGGTCAGACAGCCACAAACGCTGGCGATGGAAGAGATCAACTGTCACCACAACTATGTGCAAAAAGAACAGCACTTTGGTGAAGAGATCTACGTGACGCGTAAAGGCGCGGTGTCTGCGCGTGCTGGTCAATATGGAATTATTCCAGGGTCGATGGGAGCGAAAAGCTTTATCGTCCGTGGGCTGGGAAATGAAGAGTCGTTCTGTTCGTGCAGCCACGGTGCCGGGCGGGTAATGAGCCGTACTAAAGCGAAAAAACTGTTCAGCGTGGAAGATCAAATTCGTGCCACCGCACATGTGGAATGCCGTAAAGATGCCGAAGTGATCGACGAAATCCCGATGGCGTATAAAGATATTGATGCGGTGATGGCGGCACAAAGCGATCTGGTGGAAGTTATCTATACCCTGCGTCAGGTGGTGTGCGTAAAAGGATAAATGATGAAAAGGATGATTGCGCTGGATGGCGCACAGGGCGAAGGCGGCGGGCAGATCCTGCGCTCGGCGCTGAGCCTGTCGATGATAACCGGCCAGCCATTTACCATCACTGGCATTCGTGCCGGGCGGGCGAAACCGGGGCTGTTGCGCCAGCATCTGACCGCGGTTAAGGCGGCGACGGAAATTTGCCGAGCAACGGTGGAAGGCGCGGAGCTGGGGTCGCAGCGTCTGGTCTTCCGGCCTGGCACCGTGCGCGGCGGCGATTACCGCTTTGCTATCGGTAGTGCCGGAAGTAGCACGCTGGTGCTGCAAACGGTGCTGCCCGCGCTGTGGTTTGCCGATGGACCTTCGCGTGTTGAAGTGAGCGGCGGCACCGATAACCCGTCGGCACCGCCTGCGGATTTTATCCGCCGGGTGCTGGAGCCGCTGCTGGCGAAAATGGGCATTCATCAGCAAACCACATTATTACGCCACGGTTTTTATCCTGCTGGAGGCGGGGTGGTGGCAACGGAAGTCTCGCCCGTGGCATTGTTTAACACCTTGCAACTTGGCGAGCGCGGGAACATTGTGCAGATGCGTGGAGAGGTGCTATTAGCTGGCGTGCCGCGCCATGTTGCTGAGCGTGAAATCGCTACACTGGCGGGTAGTTTTTCCCTGCATGAACAGAATATTCATAGCCTGCCGCGCGACCAGGGGCCGGGTAATACCGTTTCGCTGGAAGTCGAAAGTGAAAATATCACTGAACGCTTTTTTGTCGTCGGTGAAAAGCGCGTCAGTGCCGAGGTGGTCGCGGCACAGTTAGTGAAAGAGGTGAAACGCTACCTGGCAAGCCCGGCGGCGGTGGGGGAATATCTCGCCGACCAGCTGGTGCTACCGATGGCGCTGGCGGGCGCGGGAGAATTTACGGTCGCCCATCCCTCATGCCATCTGCTGACCAATATTGCGGTGGTGGAGCGTTTCTTGCCAGTGCGGTTTAGTCTGGTGGAGGCGGATGGCGTAACGCGGGTGAGCATTGAATGATATAAAGATGTAAGCCGGATCCGACGTATTATCCGGCTAAACTCACACCCCATATCCCATCATCTTCAGCAGTTTCTGCGCGTGTTGTACCGCGGCCTGACGGTGGGCGACGCCGAGTTTTTGGTACAGATTGCGGATATGCGTCTTGATGGTGGTTGCCGCCACTTCCAGTTCACCCGCTATTTGTTCGTTGCTATAACCGGAGTAAATCAGCCCCAGTACCTGCCATTCACGTTGCGTGAGCGGGCTAGTGCGAATCAGCTCTGGCACTTCCGGATGATTTAGCAGACGTTCAACGAAATTCTCATCGAAATGGGCGAATTTATGCCGATGATGTTGATTGATTTCTCGCAGAATACGCTGCGCACGATGCTGTTCCAGTTCCGGCAGCGTATTGAGTTGAATCAGCTGGCGCAGTTGTTGCGCCATCGCTTCGCCTTCAATCACAAAATGGCTGATAAATCCTGTGCGATTCGCCAGTTTTAATGCGTCCAGCAACACGCGCTGGGCGTCACTTTTACGTCCGGCCTGCCAGTACAGTTGATTAAGCAGCAACAGGTTACGGTTGAGATCGCTCATCAACCGCAGACTGCGGGCGTTTTCATTGAGTTCTTCGAGAACAATTTCTGCCGGTTCAAACTCGCCCAGCAAGATTTGTGCACGGGCAATGTTGCGCCATTGACCTTGCAGGAAGTGGTTGTTCGCAAACTCTGGTTTAGCCGTATGACGCAACCAGTTGGCAGCGGCGGCTTTATCGCCGGTCATTTGCCAGTAAATCACCCGGACTTTGTTGGCGTTAGAGATCCAGTCGCTGTGATATTTGCCATTCCCCAGCAGGTTTTCCAGACGGTTCAGCTGGCTACGGGCGTTATCTAAATCACCACGGGCCAGCGAGCATTGAATCAACATTGCCAGGCACTGAAGCTGTTGCTGTGGCTGATAAGACGACAAGACTTCAATCCCGCTGCGCGCCGACGCTTCGGCTTCATCCAGCCGTGCCCAGGCCCATAACAGCTGTGCACGAATGCGCACCAGAAACTCATGCATTGGCAGCTGTTCCAGATGCTGCTCGTTGATCAGCTGGAACGCTTTTTCCTGCGTTTCCCACGCGGTTTGCAGGAACCCTTGGGCAAACAGAATTTCACTTTGCTGGATTAAACTCCATAAGGCGTAGTGCCAGACATCGTGCTGGCGCGCCATCTGTTCGGTTTGCTGCATTAGCGCCAGTGAGCGGGTCAATTCGCCTTTGCAGTGCAACACTTCACCCAGCACCGAGGTTGCCACAATGCGGCTATAGAACCAGCCCGGAGGCAGTTCTTCCAGTGCCAGTTTCGCCAGCCGTTCCGCTTCATCCGGATTACCATCGTTAATCGCTACCTGGGCGCGCAGAGCGTTAAATTCTGCGTGCATGGTGCCTTCTCTGATGTCCTTGATTTCATGTTCAGCACGGGCCAGCAGGGTGTTAACTTCGCCGTAGCGATGTTGGCTTTGCATCAGCCACGCCTGCAATAACACCAACTGCGGATTTTCCAGCAAACTGTCCCACGGCAGGGCCTTAAGCGACTCTTCCAGTAGCGACAGTTCGCTATGGTTGAACAGACTCCAGGCGTGATTAAGCAGAATATCGCGCAGCATCAGCGCATCGCCTGCCGCCAGCGCATGATGAATCGCTTCGCTGGGGAATCCCTGGGCCATCCAGCTTTCTGCGGCGGCACGGTGAATTTCCGGCAGCTCCGCCGCCAGTTCCCACTGGCAGCGCTGACGCAGGAAGTTACCAAACAGCGGGTGATAGCAGAACCACTCGCCGGTATCATCCATCCGCTGTAAAAACAGCCCCTGGCGCTCAATCTCTTCGAGGCGCATTTGCCCGTTTTCTTCGCCGGTCACACGGGTGATGAGTGCATCGTTCATTGAGCGCAAAATGGCGCTTTTCAACAGAAAATGGCGCGTTGCGAGATCGACGTTATCCAAAACCTCATCGACCAGATAATCCGAAAGATGGCTGGCATTGATTCCCGCCAGGCGGCGTGCCGACTTATGGGCTGAGTGGGTATTCTGCCGGGCGGAGAGGGCGATTAGCTGTAGTGCCGTCGCCCAACCGGAAACGTCATCGCAAATCCGACTGCTTTCTGCGGCTTCAATCGGCGATGACAGACGGCAATCAAAAAACTGCTTCGCTTCCTGATGGGTAAATGCCAGTTGCTGACTGCCAATTTCCAGCAGTTGGTCACGAACACGCAGATTGGCAATGCCCAGTTGCGGAAGGTTGCGTGACAACACCACCAGGGTGAGATTTTCTGGTTGATGGCGAATAAAGAAGCGCATTGACTCGTGGATCACTGGATTAGTGATCAGATGATAGTCATCGATGACCAGATAAAGTGGGCTATGCCATTCCGCCAGCTCAATGAAAAGCTGGGCGAAGAGTGACGTCAGACTGGCATATTGCCGTTTTTGCGCCATCGTCTCACATATCGCACAGTGACCGTTGGTTGCCTGCTGCACGGCGGCAATGAGATAGCTGGCGAAACGCTCTTGCTGGTTATCACCTTCGTCCAGCGAGTACCAGCCGATATCGTTTTTGCCTGCCGCCCACTGGGAAATGAGCGTGGTCTTTCCGTAGCCCGCAGGACTTGTGATCAGCGCCAGCCGGAAGTTGTTCGCGCCGGAAAGTTTAGCCAGCAGGCGCTCACGAACCACGGTATGGTCGAGTCGAACCGGACGACTTAATTTTGACGGAATCAGCATAGTTAATCACTTCACTGTGGAAAATGAGGAAATATTATTTTTTTTGCGCTTCGTAATTAATGGTTATAAGGTCGGCCAGAAACCTTTCTAATGCAAGCGATGACGTTTTTTTATGTGTCTGAATTTGCACTCTGTCACAATTCCAAATCTTTATTAATGACTCACCTAAAACGACGCTGATACAGCGTGAATGCTGGGTTGTACGGTATTTCCCTTATGTTCATCAGATTCATTTAAGCAAGGGTTTCTTCTTCATTCCTGATGAAAGTGCTATCTAAAAAGATGATCTTAATAAATCTATTAAGAATGAGATGGAGCACACTGGATATTTTACTTATGAAACTGTTTCACTCCTTTACTTAATTTATAGAGTTACCTTCCGCTTTTTGAAAATACGCAACGGCCATTTTTTGCACTTAGATACAGATTTTCTGCGCTGTATGGCATTGATTTGCTGCTAATCCTGTGGTTTGCACTAGCTTTAAGTGGTTGAGATCACATTTCCTTGCTCATCCCCGCAACTCCTCCCTGCCTAATCCCCCGCAGGATGAGGAAGGTCAACATCGAGCCTGGCAAACTAGCGATAACGTTGTGTTGAAAATCTAAGAAAAGTGGAACTCCTATGTCACAACCTATTTTTAACGATAAGCAATTTCAGGAAGCGCTTTCACGTCAGTGGCAGCGTTATGGCTTAAATTCTGCGGCTGAAATGACCCCTCGTCAGTGGTGGCTGGCAGTGAGCGAAGCACTGGCCGAAATGCTGCGTGCTCAGCCATTTGCCAAACCGGTGGCGAATCAGCGGCATGTTAACTACATCTCAATGGAGTTTTTGATTGGTCGCCTGACGGGCAACAACCTGTTGAATCTCGGCTGGTATCAGGATGTACAGGATTCGTTGAAGGCTTATGACATCAACCTGACTGACTTGCTGGAAGAAGAGATCGACCCGGCGCTGGGTAACGGTGGTCTGGGACGTCTGGCGGCATGCTTCCTCGACTCAATGGCGACCGTCGGGCAGTCAGCTACTGGCTACGGCCTTAATTATCAATATGGCTTGTTCCGCCAGTCATTTGTCGATGGCAAACAGGTTGAAGCGCCGGATGACTGGCATCGTGGTAACTATCCGTGGTTCCGCCACAATGAAGCACTGGATGTGCAGGTTGGAATTGGCGGTAAAGTGACGAAAGATGGACGCTGGGAGCCGGAATTTACCATTACTGGTCAAGCGTGGGATCTCCCCGTTGTCGGCTATCGTAATGGCGTGGCGCAGCCTCTGCGTCTGTGGCAGGCGACGCACGCGCATCCGTTTGATCTGACTAAATTTAACGACGGTTATTTCCTGCGTGCCGAACAGCAGGGCATCAACGCGGAAAAACTGACCAAAGTTCTCTATCCAAACGACAACCATACTGCCGGTAAAAAGCTGCGCCTGATGCAGCAATACTTCCAGTGTGCCTGCTCGGTAGCGGATATTTTGCGTCGCCATCATCTGGCGGGGCGTAAACTGCACGAGCTGGCGGAGTACGAAGTTATTCAGCTGAACGATACCCACCCAACTATCGCGATTCCAGAACTGCTGCGCGTGCTGATCGATGAGCACCAGATGAGCTGGGATGACGCCTGGGCCATTACCAGCAAAACTTTCGCTTACACCAACCATACCCTGATGCCAGAAGCGCTGGAACGCTGGGATGTGAAACTGGTGAAAGGCTTACTGCCGCGCCACATGCAGATTATTAACGAAATTAATACTCGCTTTAAAACGCTGGTGGAGAAAACCTGGCCGGGCGATGAAAAAGTGTGGGCCAAACTGGCGGTGGTGCACGACAAACAAGTGCATATGGCGAACCTGTGTGTGGTTGGCGGTTTCGCGGTGAACGGTGTTGCGGCGCTGCACTCGGATCTGGTGGTGAAAGATCTGTTCCCGGAATATCACCAGCTATGGCCGAACAAATTCCATAACGTCACCAACGGTATTACCCCACGTCGCTGGATCAAACAGTGCAACCCGGCACTGGCGGCTCTGTTGGATAAATCACTGAAAAAAGAGTGGGCTAACGATCTCGATCAACTGATCAATCTGGAAAAATTCGCTGATGATGCGAAATTCCGTCAGCAATATCGCGAGATCAAGCAGGCGAATAAAGTCCGTCTGGCAGAGTTTGTGAAAGTTCGTACCGGTATTGAGATCAATCCACAGGCGATTTTCGATATTCAGATCAAACGTCTGCATGAGTACAAACGCCAGCACCTGAATCTGCTGCATATTCTGGCGTTGTACAAAGAAATTCGTGAAAACCCGCAGGCTGATCGCGTACCGCGCGTCTTCCTCTTCGGCGCGAAAGCGGCACCGGGCTACTACCTGGCGAAGAATATTATCTTTGCGATCAACAAAGTGGCTGACGTGATCAACAACGATCCGCTGGTTGGCGACAAATTGAAGGTGGTGTTCCTGCCGGATTATTGCGTTTCGGCGGCGGAAAAACTGATCCCGGCGGCGGATATCTCCGAACAAATTTCGACGGCAGGTAAAGAAGCTTCCGGTACCGGCAATATGAAACTGGCGCTCAATGGTGCGCTTACTGTCGGTACGCTGGATGGTGCGAACGTTGAAATCGCCGAGAAAGTTGGTGAAGAAAATATCTTTATTTTTGGTCATACCGTGGAACAAGTGAAGGCAATTCTGGCCAAAGGCTACGACCCGGTGAAATGGCGGAAGAAAGATAAGGTGCTGGACGCAGTATTGAAAGAGCTGGAAAGCGGCAAATACAGCGACGGCGATAAGCATGCCTTCGACCAGATGCTGCACAGTATCGGCAAACAGGGCGGCGATCCGTATCTGGTGATGGCGGATTTCGCAGCCTATGTAGAGGCACAAAAGCAGGTGGATGTGCTGTACCGCGACCAGGAGGCCTGGACTCGCGCGGCGATCCTCAATACCGCCCGCTGCGGTATGTTTAGCTCGGATCGCTCTATTCGCGATTATCAGGCTCGTATCTGGCAGGCAAAACGCTAAGGAAGCTCGATGGAAAGCAAACGTCTGGATAATGCCGCGCTGGCGGCGGGGATTAGCCCCAATTACATCAATGCCCACGGTAAACCGCAGTCGATTAGCGCCGAAACCAAACGGCGTTTGCTTGACGCGATGCATCAACGTACCGCCACGAAAGTGGCGGTAACGCCAGTCCCGAATGTCATGGTTTATACCAGCGGCAAAAAAATGCCGATGGTGGTGGAGGGCAGCGGCGAATATAGCTGGCTGCTGACCACCGAAGAAGGAACGCAGTACAAAGGCCATGTAACGGGGGGCAAAGCGTTCAATCTACCGACGAAGCTGCCGGAAGGTTATCACACGCTGACACTCACCCAGGACGACCAGCGCGCGCATTGCCGGGTGATTGTCGCCCCGAAACGCTGTTACGAACCGCAGGCGTTGCTGAACAAACAAAAGCTGTGGGGTGCCTGCGTTCAGCTTTATACGCTGCGATCGGAAAAAAACTGGGGTATTGGGGATTTTGGCGATCTCAAAGCGATGCTGGTGGATGTGGCAAAACGTGGCGGGTCGTTCATCGGTCTGAACCCGATTCATGCGCTCTATCCGGCAAATCCGGAAAGTGCCAGCCCGTATAGCCCGTCTTCTCGCCGTTGGCTGAATGTGATTTATATCGACGTTAACGCCGTTGAAGATTTCCATCTTAGCGAAGAGGCTCAGGCCTGGTGGAAGTTGCCGACCACGCAACAGACGCTGCAACAGGCGCGGGATGCCGACTGGGTCGATTACTCCACGGTTACCGCCCTAAAAATGACAGCATTACGAATGGCGTGGAAAGGTTTCGCGCAACGTGATGATGAACAGATGGCCGCGTTTCGCCAGTTTGTTGCAGAGCAAGGCGACAGCCTGTTCTGGCAGGCGGCGTTTGACGCACTACATGCCCAGCAAGTGAAAGAGGACGAAATGCGCTGGGGCTGGCCTGCATGGCCAGAGATGTATCAGAACGTGGATTCACCAGAAGTGCGCCAGTTCTGCGAAGAACATCGTGATGACGTCGATTTTTATCTCTGGTTGCAGTGGCTGGCTTACAGCCAGTTTGCCGACTGCTGGGAGATAAGCCAGGGCTATGAAATGCCGATTGGCTTGTATCGTGACCTGGCCGTTGGTGTAGCAGAGGGTGGAGCAGAAACCTGGTGCGACCGGGAGTTGTATTGTCTGAAAGCGTCGGTTGGCGCACCGCCGGATATCCTCGGCCCGTTGGGGCAGAACTGGGGATTGCCGCCAATGGACCCGCATATCATCACCGCGCGTGCCTATGAACCGTTTATCGAGCTGTTGCGCGCCAATATGCAAAATTGCGGCGCATTACGAATTGACCATGTGATGTCGATGCTGCGTTTGTGGTGGATACCGTATGGCGAGACGGCAGATCAGGGGGCATATGTTCACTATCCGGTGGATGATCTGCTCTCGATTCTGGCACTCGAAAGTAAGCGTCATCGCTGTATGGTGATTGGTGAAGATCTCGGTACCGTACCGGTAGAGATTGTTGGTAAGCTGCGCAGCAGCGGTGTGTACTCCTACAAAGTGCTCTATTTCGAAAACGACCACGAGAAGACATTCCGCTCACCGAAAGCGTACCCAGAGCAGTCGATGGCGGTTGCGGCGACACACGACCTGCCTACGCTACGCGGCTACTGGGAGAGCGGGGATCTAACGCTGGGCAAAACTCTGGGCCTGTATCCGGATGAAGTGGTACTGCGCGGTCTGTATCAGGATCGCGAACTGGCGAAGCAAGGGCTGCTGGATGCACTGCATAAATATGGTTGTCTGCCAAAACGTGCCGGGCATAAGGCATCGTTGATGTCGATGACGCCGACGCTTAATCGTGGTTTGCAGCGCTACATTGCCGACAGTAACAGTGCTCTGTTAGGACTACAGCCGGAAGACTGGCTGGATATGGCTGAACCGGTGAATATTCCCGGCACCAGTTACCAGTATAAAAACTGGCGGCGCAAGCTCTCCGCAACGCTTGAGGCGATGTTTGCCGATGATGGCGTGAACAAGTTGCTGAAGGATTTGGACAGACGGCGCAGAGCGGCAGCGAAGAAGTAGTAGGGTGCGGTTGATGCCGGATGCGATGCATCCGGCAGTCAGTGTTATCAAATCACCATATTCAGCAGCAGACAGCCTACCAGACCGCACACCGAGATAATGGTTTCCAGCATCGACCAGGATTTGATGGTCTCGCCGATAGTCAGGTTAAAGTACTCTTTGAACAGCCAGAAGCCCGGATCGTTCACGTGAGAGAAAATCACACTACCGGAACCAACCGCAATAACCATCAGCTCCGGGCTAACACCCGTCGTTGCAATCAGCGGTGCCGCGATACCACCCGCAGTGATTGCCGCAACGGTTGCGGAACCCAGCGCGATACGCAGTACGGCAGCAATCGACCAGGCCATCAGCAGCGGAGAAATGTTGGTTTCGTGCATCATGGAAGCAATGTATTTGTCCACGCCGCTGTCTACCAGCACCTGCTTGAACGCACCGCCACCACCGATAATCAACAGCATCATCGCAATGATTTTGATGGAAGAAACCAGCGTGTCGTTAATCTGATCCATTGAACGACCACGGTTCAGACCAAAGGTGAACATCGCAATCAGTACGGCAATCAGCGTAGCCATTACCGGGTCACCGAGGAACTCCGCTACCGGCAGGAAAGCGTGACCTTTCGGCAGGATCATTTCGGCAATCGCACGCATCGCCATCAGTACAACCGGCACCAGAGAGGTCCAGACGCTGACGCCAAAGCTCGGCATCTCTTCTTCGCTGAAGGTTTTCGCGCTGTACAGACCTTCCGGGATCGGCTTATCGATACCTTTCAGCACGCGAGCGTAAACCGGACCGGCGAGAATCACGGTCGGGATTGCCAGAATAGTACCGTACAGCAGGGTTTTACCCATATCGGCATTGAAAATGGTGGCAATCGCAGTCGGACCCGGATGCGGTGGCAGGAAGCCGTGGGTCACAGACAGTGCAGCCGCCATTGGTACACCAACATACAGCAGTGGAATATTCGCGGAAGCCGCGATGGTAAACACCAGCGGCAGCATCAGCACGAAACCCACTTCATAGAACAGGGCAAAACCAACGGTAAAACCGGTCAGTACCACCGCCCACTGGATGTGTTTTTTACCAAATTTAGCAATCAGCGTGGTGGCGATACGTTGTGCGCCACCGCAGTCTGCCAGCATTTTGCCCAGCATTGCGCCAAAACCCATGATCAGGGCAAGGCTACCGAGCGTTCCGCCGACACCGGCTTTGATAGAGCCAATAACTTTATCCAGCGGCATTCCTTGCATTAATCCAACAGCAAGCGCCACGAGGACGAGAGCGATGAAGCCGTTCATTTTGAAACGGATCATCAGGAGCAACAACAAGATTACACCGATAGCAACAATGACTAATGGCATGATTTACCTGGCCTTTCATTTGTTATGGGTAACGTCAATTTTCTGACGACAAACTCTAATTATCCCAATCGGGAACAGAGATATTGCGGCACCACGACTGATACCCACTAAAACTAATTATTGTAGTCAGATGTCAGGAGTATGTTTGGTACCCATGTGAATGATACGGGTAACATCCGGCGTTTGAGAATCACCAGAGCGGGGTAAATTTAAATTATGAGAGGTTGGTCATATTATCGCGGGGAAACGAAGGGAGGGGGTTGCCAAAGCAATGCTGCGCCAACGTCTGGCACATGTTCAACATAGGCCCGAAATGACGCTTTAGCGTCGCATCGGGCAATCTACAAAAGAGGGGATAACTTAGTAGTAGGAGTGCTCGCCGCGCTGGTGTTCGGTGAGATCGCGCACACCTTTCAGCTCCGGGAATTCGTTCAGCAGCTGCTTCTCGATCCCTTCTTTCAGCGTTACATCGACCATGGAACAACCGTTACAGCCGCCGCCAAATTGCAGAATAGCGTAACCGTCTTCGGTGATTTCCATCAGCGAAACGCGACCACCGTGACCAGCCAGTTGCGGGTTGATCTGCGACTGCAGCATATACTCAACGCGCTCCATCAGCGGTGCATCGTCTGCGACTTTACGCATTTTGGCGTTAGGCGCTTTCAGTGTTAGCTGAGAACCCAACTGGTCGGTAACAAAATCGATCTCTGCATCTTCCAGGTAAGGAGCGCTTAACTCATCAACATACGCGGTCAGCAGGTCAAATTTCAGGGCAGTGTCGGTGGCTTCTACAGCGTCCGGCGGACAATAAGAAACGCCACATTCAGCGTTAGGCGTGCCAGGGTTAATCACAAATACGCGGATTTGTGTCCCTTCTTCCTGATTTGCCAGCAGTTTGGCAAAGTGCGCTTGTGCAGCATCGGAAATACGGATCATAGTAATGGCCTAATAGTTGACTATTTTAGTTGGTTATAATACGCCCATCATCGAGGCTCTACAAGGTTCGACAAAGGCACCAGACCTGGACAGTCGCCGCACCATTGCGTAAAAGCAACTGCGCAATCTCTGCGACGGTACTTCCGGTGGTGACGACATCATCCACAATCACCATATGGCGACCTTGCACAGGCAATTCAAGGCGAAAGGCATTTTTCAGGTTGCGCTTGCGCAGCCGGGCACTGAGAAAATGCTGGGTCGCAGTGGCCCTGGTACGTGTGACGGCTTCGCTATCCCATTGGCAGTGCAACCAGCGGGATAACGGCTGACACAGCAAATCGCTCTGATTAAATCCCCGACGCCAGTGACGTCGCTGCCATAACGGAACGCTGATGATGCGATCCGGCAGTTGCAAGCCGGTGGTGCGACGAGCGTGTAAGACTTCCAATAGTAACAGACGTGCCAGGGCGCTGGCGATTTCGCTGCGCCGGGAAAACTTAAGCTGGTGGATTAGCGGGCTTAACGGCGGCGCATAGTCGGCAACCGTGACCAGTCTTTGCCAGGGCGGCGGTTTTTGCAGGCAGCGACCGCAGGGAAGATGGGCGTGTGTGGCGGGTAATCCACATTGTGGGCATAACGTTTTATCGCTACGGGAGGCGCGTGAGCAGACTGAACAAATCCCCCAATGACCTAAC
Organism: Escherichia sp. WS3227_2; assembly: GCF_046486495.1. Taxonomy (NCBI): domain Bacteria; kingdom Pseudomonadati; phylum Pseudomonadota; class Gammaproteobacteria; order Enterobacterales; family Enterobacteriaceae; genus Escherichia; species Escherichia sp. WS3227_2. Next base: position 74,271 of record NZ_JBJQLG010000007.1, on the reverse strand, counting down.
GCCAGCGGCATTCGGCATAGCCAGCATAATCCCGGTACTGTTAGCATATGTTCATCCTTGTAAGTCAAAAGAGAACAATAGCGGATGAATAACATCTGGTGGCAGACCAAAGGTCAGGGGAATGTTCATCTTGTGCTGTTGCACGGATGGGGACTGAATGCCGAAGTGTGGCGTTGCATTGACGAGGAACTTAGCTCGCATTTTACGCTGCACCTTGTTGATCTGCCCGGTTTCGGGCGCAGCCGGGGATTTGGTGCGATGTCACTTGCTGATATGGCCGAAGCCGTGCTGCGACAGGCACCTGATAAAGCCATTTGGTTAGGCTGGAGTCTGGGCGGGCTGGTGGCAAGCCAGATTGCGTTAACCCATCCCGAGCGTGTTCAGGCGCTGGTCACCGTGGCGTCGTCGCCTTGTTTTAGTGCTCGTGACGAGTGGTCGGGGATAAAACCGGACGTGCTGGCGGGATTTCAGCAGCAACTCAGTGAAGATTTTCAGCGTACGGTGGAGCGGTTCCTGGCGTTACAAACCATGGGTACTGAAACGGCGCGCCAGGATGCGCGGGCGCTGAAGAAAACCGTTCTGGCGTTACCGATGCCGGAGGTTGACGTGCTCAATGGTGGGCTGGAAATCCTCAAAACGGTCGATCTCCGTCAGCCGCTGCAAAACGTGTCCATGCCGTTTTTGCGATTGTATGGTTATCTCGATGGTCTGGTGCCGCGCAAAGTGGTGCCGATGCTGGATAAACTCTGGCCGCACAGCGAGTCGTACATTTTCGCCAAAGCGGCCCATGCGCCGTTTATTTCGCATCCGGTCGAGTTTCGTCACGTGCTGGTGGCGTTGAAGCAGAGGGTGTAGGTGGCTTTTGAAATGGCGAGACAGAACTTTACTGACTCGCCGCAGCCAACTCTTCTTCTGACACCCCGGTAAAACGCATGATGTCCGCAAGAGGGACTCAGGATTACAGCATTCTTTTGGCGATATCCAGGGCTTCCAGGCGTCGACCCAATAAATAACCAATCAGGTAACTAATAAGATATTCTCTTTCTGCATCTGTCATTAAAACCATCCTTTACGTTATTGATGATTTATTTCAGCAAGGTCTTCAACCGTCAGGCTGGTAAATCGCAGAACGTCCTCAAGAGAAACTCCGGCGTCCAGCATGGTTTTGGCAATATTTAGGGCGTTGGTACGTATACCTTTCTGAAACCCTTCCTGCCGCAATCTTTCCGCAATAGTCATTAAGCTCTCCTTGTGTTTCGGTGAATGTTCGGCAACGCCGTCGATAAAATCGTTAAAACGTACCGCATCGCCGGTTTGCAAGATGTAATTAAACAGCCCTTTGATTTGTCTGTCATTAGCGTATCCACTACTTAATAAGCAGGCCATTTGCTCTACCAGCCCCATCAGATCGCGTTGACGGATATGTTTTTGAATTAACTCCAGCAGCGCCATGCGTCGGTGCTGCATGATTTCATCATCAGGCATGACGGTGACATCAATCAGCGGAAATGCGGAGGCATAAAGCTGCCTTGCCAGTTTGGGATCGGCGAAACAATCCAGCCAACACAGCGAATAGGGATAGGGGCTTTCAATACCGTGGTAAAACAACAATGGCACCACCATCGGCAACGTTTTGTATCCGGCATCAAGGTGATTTTGCATTGCGGCAATAGCGTAACGCATCATGCGAAATGCGATCAGTTTGTTTGAGGTGCTTTGATGTTCAATCAGACAATAGATGTATCCTGGTCCTTGTTCCGTTTTCACCGACCACAGCACGTCGGAATAGCTTTCACGCAGATCGTCATCAATAAAGCTGCTCGACTCCAGCTTGAGGGTTTTCATATCACAGAGCGCGTGAATGGGTGCCGGTAAATGAAACGCAAGAAAATCGCATGCCGTCTCCGGTTGGCGTAAAAAGAGTTTGAACAGCGCATCGTGTGGGGTGGAACTCTGCTTTTTGCTCATGGCGTTCCTTCACCTGTTATTTGAATGCCGCGACTCTACGCGCCACTCCACACCTGTGCATTAGCCAGTTTTCATCCCTGCGAGACGCTTTCAGAGGAACTTACGTCGCGCTGCAAGAATTGCATTTTTATGGAAAGCCGCACGCAAAAAAGCCCGGATGCAAACGCATACCGGGCTTTTCAAAACAGGCGATGGAGTATGGTTAACGCAGCGCCCACCACTCGCGCAGACAGACTTTGCCTTCCGGGCAGCTTTTACAACTGCCAGAGAGGCAGCCGTCAGGTTCTTCCTGAATCCGCACGGCTTTGCCCATGCTTTCCAGCTGTTGCAGCATGGCGTTAATCATTGGCTGCGGCGTGTTCAATGTCTGGCTTATCTGGGCCGCTTCCATACGGCCCCGTAACGCCAGCAAATCACGTACCTGAATAAGTGAAGCCATTAATGGCAATCACCGGTGGTGCTGGCTGCGCAGCAACTGCTTACCGATTTGCGCGTTGCCAGCAGTTCGATATTCACCCGGCTACGCGCGCGGCGCAGCAGACCGATAACCACGATGTTAAACAGGATAACCGCCAGAATGCACACCAGGCTGTAAGTTGGATGCTGGCTGTAGCTGGCGACTTGATAGAACAATGTTGCCAGCGAGTAAGCGATATTCAGCCCCCACAAGATGGAGAAGCCCATCCAGCCACGGCTTGATTCACGGGCGATAGCACCCATCACCGAGATGCACGGTACGTACAGCAGGACGAAAATCAGGTAGCTGTATGCGGCAGCTGCGCTACCGAATTTCTGATCCATCACACCCATCGCCCCGGTACCCATTTCGCCGTCGCCTTTGCTCGCTTCAATCGGGTTCATCAGTACGCTAAGGCTGAAGGTGTCTTTCAGGCTCTGCCAGGTTTCATCTACCGCACTGAACAGCTCTTCACCGAGGTTAAATTCCGCCGGATTGAACTCTTCGTCCTGAATATTTTCTGCGGTGTAGAGGGTGTTGAGCGTACCCACCACCACTTCTTTCGCCATTGCGCCTGTAAACAGGCCAACCGTTGCCTGCCAGTTATCTTCATGCACGCCAATCGGCTTGAAGACTGGGGTGATCACCCGGCTGACGGAAGCCAGCGCCGAGTCGTTGATGTTATCGACGATTTTCCCGCTCAGAGAGAAGCTGTTGAAAGCACTCAGGAAAATGCTGACGATGATAATCACTTTACCAGCACGCAGAACGAAGCCTTTCAGACGCTGCCAGGTCTGGATAATCAGGCTTTTAACGTGTGGTACATGGTAGACCGGCAGCTCCATGACAAACGGCGTCGCTTCACCGCGCATGATGGTGTACTTGAGCATCAGGCCAGTCAGCACCGCCATCACAATACCGAGCATATACAGCGAGAAGACCGCCAGCGCACCGTTCTGCCCGAAGAAAGCAGCCGCAAATACTGCGAAGATAGCCAGACGCGCGCCGCAGGACATAAACGGTGCCATCATGATGGTCATCAGACGTTCACGCGGTGCATCAAGCGTACGTGCGCCCATTACCGACGGTACGTTACAACCGAAACCAACGATCAGCGGTACAAAGGATTTCCCCGGCAAGCCCAGCGCCTGCATCAGACGGTCCATCACAAACGCCGCACGCGCCATATAGCCGGAGTCCTCAAGGAAGGAGAGGAACAGGTACATCATGCCGATCTGCGGCACCAGTGGCAGCACGGTGTTAATACCGCCGCCCAGGCCCTGGGCGAGGAAGATAGTCAGCCAGTCCGGGAAGTGGAGCGTGTAGCCAATCCACTGAATACCATGCACAAACAGCGCCACGGAACCGACATCAAACAGCGGCTGTAACGCCCCGCCGATGTTGATAGCCAGCAGGAACATCAGGTACATCACAAAGAGGAAAATCGGCAGACCGAGGAAACGGTTGAGCACGATTTTATCTACCGCAGTGGTGAAACGGCTGGGTTCTGCCGTCAGGGTGTTGCTTACCACATCACAGATGGCAGCAATGCACTGGTAACGCGCATCGGCAATGTGCAGCGCCGGATCGTCCATCTCATTACGCAGACGGGCGAGGGCGGCATCCAGATGCTGCGACGCTTCACCGGCGTAGGCGCGGCTGTAGATATCGCCTTCCAGCATTTGCAGGCCCAGCCAGCGACGTTGTTTCAGCGGGATGTCGGAAGGCATCACTTTTGCCAGTGAATCTGCTTCGTTGAGTAGCGGCTGTGCGTAATGCACCAGTTCCACATTCTCGTTAGCTTTATAGCGATCAATCGCCAGCTTGAGCGCTTCAATACCGCGACCACGGGTTGAAACCAGCGGGATCACCGGGCAGCCAAGACGCGCCGACAGAGCATCAATTTCAATACGAATATTTTGCTTCTCGGCAATGTCGAGCATGTTCAGTGCCACGATGCAGGGAATGCCGAGTTCCAGCAGTTGCAGCGTCAGGTACAGGTTACGCTCAAGGTTAGACGCATCCACCACGTTAATCAGCAGGTCGGCGTCGCCACTCAGAATATAGTGACAGGCGATTTGCTCATCGAGCGAGGTCTGCGATGAGATGGTGGTCAGAGAATAGGTGCCGGGCAGGTCCACCAGCGTGACCTGATGATCGGTGGTGGAGAATTGCCCTTCTTTACGTTCGACGGTAACGCCAGCCCAGTTACCTACACGCTGACGTGCACCAGTGAGCTGGTTAAATAAGGTTGTCTTGCCAGAATTTGGATTACCAATTAAGCCAATGGTTAATTTTTTCATTGTTGTTATCACCGTATTAACAGGAAACCGCTTCCACTTCTAATAAGGCCAGATCTTTTTTGCGTAATACCAGGCTCACACGACGGGTTTCGATATGAATGGGGTCGCCGAGTGGAGCGACGCGCACCACATTAAAAGAGGAGCCTGGTAACATGCCTAGAGAAAGCAGTTTTTGGCGATATGCCGGGCTGATTTCACGGGAAAAGCCAGTGATTTTCCACGCAGTATCTGGAGTGTATTGCATAGGTGCCTACTTGTTTCTCATTAACTGGATAACTACCTCATGGGGCGTTTGACAGCGACATGAGACCAGATGATTTGCCAACGAAGGAGAGATTAAATAATCAACAATACAATGATAATGAGAATGGTTTCTATCAGCAATACTTAAAATGTGTGCGAATGTTGGTTTGAATAATAATCTGACTCAATGTTGATGTGGCTCAAGGTTATATCGCAGCGAAAATATAATTCGAATAGCGAATTACCAGGACTGGTTAATGTTTAATTAAGGTTTCATTTGTTAATGAAGTGATAAATATTAACGGAATATATTGTGAGTTTGGCTGTGGAATAAAAAGGCCGGAGATATTCTCCGGCACTTTTATGTCAGGCAAGGCGTTCGTTGCCAGATGCGGCGTGAACGCTTTATCTGGCAGGTTTACGTTTGTCTATCAGGGCGTTTAACGTTTTTTGCCCATTGCCGCCGCCAGCGCATCCATCATCGCGCTGTTACCGGCAGGCTGCGCTTCACGCCCACGCGGTTTGGCTGCCGGGCGGTTGTTTTGCGGGCGTTCATTCCCGCCGCCGCGACGCGCGTTGGTTTCGCCAGGCTGCTCGTCCAGACGCATAGTCAGGGCGATACGTTTGCGCTGAAGATCCACTTCCAGCACTTTCACCTTCACAATATCGCCCGCTTTCACCACGGTATGCGGATCTTCCACAAACTTATTCGACAATGAAGAGATGTGAACCAGGCCGTCCTGATGCACGCCGATATCGACAAACGCGCCAAAGTTGGTGACGTTGGTCACTGCGCCTTCGAGGATCATCCCCGGTTGCAGGTCGTTCATTGTCTCGACGCCATCGGCAAACTGAGCGGTTTTAAATTCCGGACGCGGATCGCGACCCGGTTTTTCCAGCTCTTTGATGATGTCAGTTACCGTCGGTACACCGAATTTTTCATCAGTAAAGTCAGACGCTTTCAGGTTACGCAGCTCGCTGCTGTTACCCATCAGATCTTTCAGTGCCTGCTGTGTTGCTGCCAGAATGCGTTCCACCACCGGATAGGCTTCCGGGTGGACGGTAGACGCGTCCAGCGGGTTATCACCATGGTTAATGCGCAAGAAGCCCGCGCACTGCTCGAAGGCTTTCGGCCCCAGACGGCTCACTTTCAGCAGTTGCTGACGGTTCTGGAACTGACCGTTCTCATCGCGCCAGGCAACGATGTTTTGCGCCATCATGCGCGTCAGGCCCGCCACGCGAGTTAACAGCGGAACAGAAGCGGTGTTGAGATCAACACCAACAGCGTTTACGCAGTCTTCTACTACTGCATCCAGTTTGCGTGCCAGCTGCGTCTGGCTGACGTCATGCTGATACTGACCTACGCCGATAGATTTCGGATCGATTTTCACCAGCTCCGCCAGCGGATCTTGCAAACGACGGGCGATAGATACCGCGCCACGCAGCGAAACGTCGAGATCCGGGAACTCCTGCGCTGCCAGCTCGGAAGCCGAGTAAACCGACGCGCCTGCTTCGCTGACGATCACTTTCTGCGCGGTCACTTTCGGGAACTGCTTCTGCACGTCGAGATAGAAACGCTCAGTTTCGCGGGAAGCTGTACCGTTGCCGATCGCCACCAGTTCAACATTATGCTTTTCACACAGGGCAGCAACGGTCATCGCTGCTTTTGCGGCTTGTCCGGTGTGCGGGTAAATGGTATCGGTCGCCACCAGTTTGCCAGTTGCATCGACCACCGCTACTTTTACCCCGGTACGCAGACCCGGATCGAGGCCCATCGTTGCACGCAGTCCGGCTGGGGCCGCCATCAGCAGATCGTGCAGGTTACGGGCAAAGACGTTGATTGCTTCATCTTCCGCGCGTTCGCGCACGGTGCCCATCAGTTCGGTTTCCAGATGCATCAGCACCTTGATGCGCCACGTCCAGCTCACCACGCCTTTGCGCCAGCTATCCGCCGGGGCATTGTTCAGGCGCAGGCCGAGATGATCCATAATGATTTGCTCGCAATAGCTCTCTTTTGGCGGCTCATCGAACTGCGGATCGGCATTCAGCGAAAGCTGAAGTACGCCTTCGTTACGACCACGGAACATCGCCAGCGCGCGGTGAGAAGGCACCGTTGACAGCGGTTCGTGATGATCGAAATAGTCGCGGAATTTCGCCCCTTCCTCTTCTTTACCACTCACCACCGTAGAAACTAAATGCGCGTTCTTCCACAGATAATCACGCACTTTCGCCAGCAGCGCGGCATCTTCGGCAAACCGTTCCATCAGGATATAGCGCGCGCCGTCCAGCGCGGCTTTGGTATCTGCCACGCCTTTATCGGCATCAACATATTGTGCAGCGGCGACTTCTGGCGTGTGTGATGGAGAGCTCCACAGCAGGTCAGCCAACGGCTCAAGCCCTGCTTCAATGGCGATTTGCCCGCGGGTGCGGCGTTTAGGTTTGTAGGGCAGGTAGAGGTCTTCGAGTTCGGTTTTGCTTAGTGTGGCGTTGATGGCATTCGCCAGCTCGTCAGTGAGTTTGCCTTGCTCGGAAATGGACTTGAGGATCGCCTGACGTCTCTCTTCCAGCTCGCGCAGATAGCTCAGACGCGTTTCCAGATTACGCAGCTGCGTGTCATCCAGACCGCCGGTAATTTCCTTACGATAACGTGCGATAAACGGCACGGTATTCCCTTCGTCAAGCAGGCGAACGGCAGCGTCAACCTGTTCCGGGCGCGCCTGAATTTCACCCGCAATAATGCGGCAGAACGAATCATTCATCATGGTTTGAGTTCATCTTTTTGGATCAAAAATCAAGGGATAGTTATACGGACTGGCTGGCAAAAATGCCAGCCATCGGCAGGAGGTTAAGACTCTTCCTTACGGTTTCACGTACTCGATAGCATTAACATACCAGCTCGCTTCCCCGGCAGGGGTATTGACCACCGCCAGGTCGCCCACCTCTTTTTTCAGCAATGCGCGAGCCATCGGGGAATCGATAGAGATGTAATCTTTACGGCCAAAAATTTCATCGTAGCCGACAATACGGAAACGGTGAGTCACGCCATCGTCGTTTTCAATCTCCACCCACGCGCCAAAAAAGACTTTGCCTTCCTGCTGCGGGGAGTAATCGACGATTTTGAGATTTTCCATGCATTTAGTGAGATAGCGCACGCGACGGTCGATTTCACGCAGGCGCTTTTTATTATACTGATAGTCAGCATTTTCGCTGCGGTCGCCCAGACTTGCGGCCCAGGTCACCTTTTTTGTGACCTCCGGGCGTTCTTCACGCCAGAGATAATTAAGCTCTTGTTTGAGTTTTTCATACCCTTCCCGGGTAACCAGGGGCGTTTTCATCTCGTTGATTCCCTTTGTCTGTTTGATAATGCGCACATTGGGTATAACGTGATCATATCAACAGAATCAATAATGTTTCGCCGAATAAATTGTATACTTAAGCTGCTGTTTAATATGCTTTGTAACAATTTAGGCTGAAATTCATACCAGATTTAGCTGGTGACGAACGTGAGCTTTTTTAAGAATACACGCTTACAAATTGTTGCGAACCTTTGGGAGTACAAACAATGCAAGAGAACTACAAGATTCTGGTGGTCGATGACGACATGCGCCTGCGCGCGCTGCTGGAACGTTATCTCACCGAACAAGGCTTCCAGGTTCGAAGCGTCGCTAATGCAGAACAGATGGATCGCCTGCTGACTCGTGAATCTTTCCATCTTATGGTACTGGATTTGATGTTACCTGGTGAAGATGGCTTGTCGATTTGCCGACGTCTTCGTAGCCAGAGCAACCCGATGCCGATCATTATGGTGACGGCGAAAGGGGAAGAAGTGGACCGTATCGTTGGCCTGGAGATTGGCGCTGACGACTACATTCCAAAACCGTTTAACCCGCGTGAACTGCTGGCCCGCATTCGTGCGGTGCTGCGTCGTCAGGCGAACGAACTGCCGGGCGCGCCGTCACAGGAAGAGGCGGTAATTGCTTTCGGTAAGTTCAAACTTAACCTCGGTACGCGCGAAATGTTCCGCGAAGACGAGCCGATGCCGCTCACCAGCGGTGAGTTTGCGGTACTGAAGGCACTGGTCAGCCATCCGCGTGAGCCGCTCTCCCGCGATAAGCTGATGAACCTTGCCCGTGGCCGTGAATACTCCGCAATGGAACGCTCCATCGACGTGCAGATTTCGCGTCTACGCCGCATGGTGGAAGAAGATCCGGCGCATCCGCGTTACATTCAGACCGTCTGGGGTCTGGGCTACGTCTTTGTACCGGACGGTTCTAAAGCATGAGGCGATTGCGCTTCTCGCCACGAAGTTCATTTGCCCGTACGTTATTGCTCATCGTCACCTTGCTGTTCGTCAGCCTGGTGACGACTTATCTGGTGGTGCTGAACTTCGCGATTTTGCCGAGCCTCCAGCAGTTTAATAAAGTCCTCGCGTACGAAGTGCGTATGTTGATGACCGACAAACTGCAACTGGAGGACGGCACGCAGTTGGTTGTGCCTCCCGCTTTCCGTCGGGAGATCTACCGGGAGCTGGGGATCTCTCTCTATTCCAACGAAGCTGCCGAAGAGGCCGGTCTGCGTTGGGCACAACACTATGAATTCTTAAGCCATCAGATGGCGCAGCAACTGGGCGGCCCGACGGAAGTGCGCGTTGAGGTCAACAAAAGTTCTCCTGTCGTCTGGCTGAAAACCTGGCTGTCGCCCAATATCTGGGTGCGCGTGCCGCTGACCGAAATTCATCAGGGTGATTTTTCTCCGCTGTTCCGCTATACGCTGGCGATTATGCTATTGGCGATAGGCGGGGCGTGGCTGTTTATCCGTATCCAGAACCGACCGTTGGTCGATCTCGAACATGCTGCTCTGCAGGTCGGTAAAGGGATTATTCCGCCGCCGCTGCGTGAATATGGCGCGTCCGAGGTGCGTTCGGTTACCCGCGCCTTTAACCATATGGCGGCTGGTGTTAAGCAACTGGCGGATGATCGCACGCTGCTGATGGCGGGGGTAAGTCATGATCTACGTACGCCGCTGACGCGCATTCGCCTGGCAACCGAGATGATGAGCGAGCAGGATGGCTACCTGGCCGAATCGATCAATAAAGATATCGAAGAGTGCAACGCCATCATTGAGCAGTTTATCGACTACCTGCGCACCGGGCAGGAGATGCCGATGGAAATGGCGGATCTCAACGCAGTGCTCGGTGAGGTGATTGCCGCCGAAAGTGGCTATGAGCGGGAAATTGAAACCGCGCTTTACCCCGGCAGCATTGAAGTGAAAATGCACCCGCTGTCGATCAAACGTGCGGTGGCGAATATGGTGGTGAACGCCGCCCGTTACGGCAATGGCTGGATCAAAGTCAGCAGCGGAACGGAGCCGAATCGCGCCTGGTTCCAGGTGGAAGATGACGGTCCGGGAATTGCGCCGGAACAACGTAAGCACCTGTTCCAGCCGTTTGTTCGCGGCGACAGTGCGCGCACCATTAGCGGCACGGGATTAGGGCTGGCAATTGTGCAGCGTATCGTGGATAACCATAACGGCATGCTGGAGCTTGGCACCAGCGAGCGGGGCGGGCTTTCCATTCGCGCCTGGCTGCCTGTGCCGGTAACGCGGGCGCAGGGTGCGACAAAAGAAGGGTAAATAAAACGGGAGGCGAAGGTGCCTCCCGTTTTGCTTTCTATAAGATACTGGATAGATATTCTCCAGCTTCAAATCATTACAGCTTCGGACCAGCCGCTACCAGCGCGGCACCCGCTGGGGTGTCGGTGTATTTATCGAAGTTGTCGATAAACAGTTTCGCCAGCGTTTCAGCTTTTTCCTGCCACTGTTCCGGAGAAGCGTAGGTGTTACGCGGATCGAGAATCTTCGTGTCTACGCCCGGCAGTTCGGTTGGGATCGCCAGGTTAAACATCGGCAGAGTGAAGGTTTCTGCGTTATCCAGCGAACCGTTGAGGATGGCGTCGATAATGGCGCGGGTATCTTTAATGGAGATACGTTTGCCAGTGCCGTTCCAGCCGGTGTTAACCAGATACGCCTGCGCGCCTGCCGCCTGCATACGTTTCACCAGCACTTCTGCGTATTGGGTCGGGTGCAGCGACAGGAATGCCGCGCCGAAGCAAGCGGAGAAGGTTGGCGTCGGTTCGGTGATGCCGCGCTCTGTACCGGCCAGTTTGGCGGTGAAGCCAGAGAGGAAGTGGTACTGGGTTTGATCGGCAGTCAGACGAGAAACCGGCGGCAATACGCCGAAAGCATCTGCGGTCAGGAAGATAACTTTAGTTGCGTGGCCCGCTTTGGACACCGGCTTAACGATGTTTTCGATGTGATAGATCGGATAAGAAACGCGGGTGTTCTCGGTTTTTGAACCATCATCAAAGTCGATAGTGCCATCTTCACGCACGGTGACGTTTTCCAGCAGCGCATCACGACGGATAGCGTTGTAGATTTCAGGTTCCGCTTCTTTCGACAGCTTGATAGTTTTTGCGTAGCAGCCGCCTTCGAAGTTAAATACGCCGTCATCGTCCCAGCCGTGCTCGTCATCGCCAATCAGGCGACGTTTCGGGTCGGTGGAAAGGGTGGTTTTACCGGTGCCGGAAAGGCCGAAGAACACCGCAACATCGCCTTTCTCGCCAACGTTGGCGGAGCAGTGCATAGAAGCGATACCTTTCAGCGGCAGCAGGTAGTTCATCATTGAGAACATCCCTTTCTTCATTTCGCCGCCGTACCAGGTGCCGCCAATCAGCTGCATGCGCTCGGTCAGGTTAAACGCCACGAAGTTTTCGGAGTTCAGACCCTGTTCTTTCCACTGCGGGTTAGTGCACTTCGCGCCGTTCATAACGATAAAGTCTGGTTTGAAACCTGCCAGCTCTTCATCGCTCGGGCGAATAAACATGTTTTTGACAAAATGCGCCTGCCAGGCCACTTCGGTGATGAAACGGACGGAAAGACGAGTATCCGGGTTCGCACCACAGAAGGCGTCGACAACGAACAGACGTTTGCCGGAAAGCTGTTTGGTCACCAGGCCTTTCAGATGCTGCCAGGTTTCCGGAGAGAGAGGTTTGTTGTCGTTCTTACCTTTGCCTTTGTCTGCCCACCAGAAAGTATCGCGAGTGGTATCGTCACGGACGATATACTTATCTTTTGGTGAACGACCGGTGAAGATCCCGGTATCGACGGCAACGGCACCCAGATTAGTTAACACCCCGCGCTCATAACCTGTCAGGCTCGGATCGAGCTCTTCCTGATACAGCAGGTCGTAGCTTGGGTTGTAAACGATATCATGTACGTCACTGATACCATAAGCCTCGAGTTCTTGCGGGGTCAAACCATTGTTAACGCGCATTTCACTGCTCCTTAGCCAATATGTATTGCCTGAATAGTAAAGTCTTTTTGGGGGTGTTAACCGCGACAAGGCTCATAGATTTACGTATCTGGAGAAATTCATATTTGACAAAAAACTCCGTGATTCCTGTCACGAAACGGTTGCTATTATCGCAGAAATAGCATTTTAGGTGTGGAAAATGTTCTCAAAAGGTTAAATCTTGGTTTATATGGCGGGAATATTGTGAGTGGAATCGCATTCCTGAATGAAATTGATGCAAATTCAATCGGTAAAGTATCGATTCACCACGCTAACTTTTTTTGATTATTTTCTGAAAAAAGCAAAATACTACGGCCCGGATGCGATAATTAACCCACTTTTTGATTCTGGATAACTAACATGGATAACGTTGAGCTTTCACCCGCAACACGCTGGGGGATGATTGCTACCGGATTACTTCAGGGTCTGGTTTGCTACCTGCTGATCGCCTGGCTTGCCGGAAAAAATCACAGTTGGATTGTTTATGGCGTGCCTGCGACCGTCGCGTTTTCATCCGTTTTACTCTTCTCCGTGATCTCCTTTAAACAGCAGCGCCTTTGGGGATGGCTGGCGCTGGTGTTTATTGCCACGCTAGGGATGAGCGGTTGGCTAAAGTGGCAAATTGATGGCATGAACCACTGGAGAGCAGAAAAGGCGCTTTGGGATTTTGGCTGCTATCTGCTGCTGATGGCAATGTTGTTGCTACCGTGGATACAACAAAGCCTTCGCATCCGCAATGACAGTAGCCGCTATCGCTATTTTTACCAGTCAGTATGGCATAACGTACTTATATTACTGGTGATTTTTCTTGCCAATGGCTTGACATGGCTGGTACTTTTACTGTGGGGCGAGTTGTTTAAACTTGTTGGCATCACGTTTTTCAAAACGCTCTTTTTTGCAACCGACTGGTTTATTTATCTCACGTTAGGTCTGGTTACCGCACTGGCGGTGATCCTCGCGCGTACACAGTCACGTTTAATCGACTCTATTCAAAAGTTGTTCACGTTAATCGCCACGGGGTTGCTGCCGTTAGTATCATTGCTAACCCTGATGTTTATTATCACCCTGCCGTTTACGGGCCTGAGCGCGATTTCTCGCCACATCTCCGCCGCCGGGTTGCTGTTGACGCTGGCATTTTTGCAATTGATCTTAATGGCTATTGTCCGCGATCCCCAAAAAGCGTCACTTCCCTGGACAGGGCCGTTGCGTTGCCTGATTAAAACCGCTTTGCTGGTTGCTCCGCTGTATGTGTTCGTCGCCGCCTGGGCGTTATGGCTGCGGGTCGCTCAGTACGGCTGGACTGTCGACCGCTTGCAGGGCGCGCTGGCGGTGCTGGTGTTACTGGTGTGGTCGCTGGGGTATTTTGTCAGCATCGTCTGGCGTAATGGGCAAAATCCCCTTGTTCTTCAGGGCAAAGTGAACCTTGCGGTTTCGTTATTGGTGTTGGTGATACTGGTGCTTCTTAATTCGCCGGTGCTGGACAGTATGCGTATTAGCGTGAACAGTCATATGGCGCGTTATCAGAGCGGCAAAAACACGCCAGACCAGGTAAGTCTCTATATGCTCGAACAGAGCGGTCGCTATGGACGTGCGGCGCTTGAGTCGCTGAAAAGCGATGCCGAGTATATGAAAGACCCGAAACGTGCGCGGGATCTGCTGATGGCGCTAGATGGAGAGCAACATCTTCATGAACAGGTATCGGAAAAAGTATTAGCCGAAAATGTGTTAATTGCCCCAGGCTCTGGCAAACCGGATACGGCATTCTGGTCGGCCTTAATCCAGGATCGCTATAACGTGATGACCTGTATTGAAAAAGACGCCTGCGTACTGGTCGAGCAAGATCTGAATAGTGATGGCAGGGCAGAGCGGATCCTCTTTGCCTTTGATGATGAAAGATACATTGTCTATGGCTTTGATCCTGACAAGAAAGAATGGCAAGAGCTTACGATGAGTTTACTTCCGCGTGATATAACGAAAGAAAAATTACTCACAGCTGTGAAGGATGGAAAACTGGGAACGAAGCCTAAAGCGTGGCGCGATCTTGTAGTGGATGGTGAAAGGCTGGATGTGAATCTGAATGAGTGACAAAGCGCATCAGGTGTATTAGTCGTAAAATCCGGCAGAGCCCTCTCTGCCGGATATACTCATTAATGAACTTGCGGATCTGCCGGAGAGGCGTTATTGCGGATTTCAGCAATATCCATCGCATTGAACAGATAGTGGTTACCGCAGTAATCGCAATGCATGTCAATTTCGCCATCTTCCGCCAGGATACTATCGACTTCTTCATCCGGCAGCGTTTTTAGCGCGTCGGCGCAACGTTCACGCGAACAGGTGCATTTGAACTCCACATCCTGCGGATCGTAAACCGTCACCTCTTCTTCGTGATACAAACGCCACAACACTTCGTTTGCCGGTAAGGTCAGCAGTTCTTCGGTTTTGATGGTTTCGGTTAGCGTCGCCAGGTGGTCAAAGTCGTCCTGCTGGGCATTTTGCGCAGGCATTACCTGCAACAACATACCGCCTGCAGCCGGTTTGCCGTCTACGTCGCCGGTGCGAATAAACAGGCGCGTCGGCAGCTGTTCAGAACGCATAAAGTAATCTTCCAGGCAGGCCGCCAGGGTATCACCTTCCAGACCCACCACGCCCTGATAGCGTTCACCTTCGCTCGGGGTGATGGTGATCACCACGTAACCATTGCCGACCAGCGTTTTCAGGTCGGCATTTTCTGGAATTTCGCCCTGCACGCGCGCCACACCGCGCATCTGCTGGTTGTTGTTACCGTTGATGACTGCCAGATTCATCGGGCCGTCGCCTTGCAGCTGTACGGTGATATCACCATCAAATTTCAGCGTAGCGGTTAACAGGCTGGTCGCAACCAGCAGTTCTGCCAGTACGTTTTTAACGGGCTGCGGATAATCGTGATTCTCAAGGATCTGTTGCAGGGTTTCCGAAACGGTTACCAGTTCGCCGCGCACGGCAAAGTTTTCAAACAGATAGCGATGTAATTGGTCATGTTGCGGCATAATCATCTCTCTTGCAGGTGACAGTTATTCACTGTCGCCGTGTTTAAATCGTAACAGGTCGCGGCGCTCTTTTTTGTCCGGGCGTCGGTCCGGGTGCGGCATGGTTAAGGCATTAAGTTTACGTGCCAGCGCCATTTTTTCGCGTTTCTCTACACTTTCCGCAGTCTCTTCATACAGCAAGGCTGCCTCGCTGGCGGGGCGACGCTGTTCAGTAATCGCCTTTACAATCACCGTGCGTTCGTCATTTCCCTGGCGCAGAGTGAGCGTGGCATTCAGCTCGACGATTTTGCTCGGCTTGCTGCGCTGCCCGTTGTAATGCACCTTACCGCCTTCAATCATTTCACGGGCCAGCGCGCGGGTTTTATAAAAACGGGCGGCCCATAGCCATTTATCCAGTCGAACCTCAACAGCAGGTTTTTCTTTCATGGCGTCTCCTTCACATTAGCGAGGGGATCAGGCGGCGGTAGTCATTCAGTGACGGATGGCGTTGATACTGTTTCTCGGCAATCCCGGAGTCAGGATTAGTCACGCCGAGGCAGTAACGAATACCAAATTGCGCGGCAGCATCGAGAATCGCTTCGCTGTCATCAATAAACAGCGTTCTTTCAGCTTTCAGTCCCGTAGCTTCGGCCACCGCATGCCATAACCGCTGATCCTCTTTCGGATAACCAAATGTGTGGGTGGAAAGTAATAAATCAAGGTGTGCGTCCAGACCGGTATGCTCAAGTTTTACCGCCAGGTTGTGCGGATGAGCATTGGTGAGCAAAATTCGCTGCTTACCGCTGGCTTTCAGTGCCTCAAGAAACGGAATGGTATCTTCACGCAGTACGGCACGCGGTCCCATCTCGGTGGTCATCGCACAGATATCCAGACCCAGTTGCTCACTCCAGTAATCAAGACAGTACCAGTTTAGCGTATGCTGTACGTCGTGATATTGCTGGCGCATATATTCCATCGCTTCCTGTGGCGTAACCCCGTTTTTCGCGCCCCATGTTTCAGGCACCAGCTT
Source organism: Escherichia sp. WS3227_2 (assembly GCF_046486495.1). Lineage (NCBI taxonomy): Bacteria > Pseudomonadati > Pseudomonadota > Gammaproteobacteria > Enterobacterales > Enterobacteriaceae > Escherichia > Escherichia sp. WS3227_2. Next base: position 57,917 of record NZ_JBJQLG010000007.1, on the reverse strand, counting down.
TTGCCAGAAATAATTATCGAAGGCGAGGTCGAGCAACGTGCCGTCCATATCCAGCAGAACGGTATCTACGTCCTGCCAGGCAATGTTGATATGCATGAGGGAAATCTCCAGAGTGAAGCAATTTGCGCGACAGGGTAGCATAACCTGCCGCGCAAACGTGTTATTCGATAAGGCTTTCTGAAGGGGTGATCAGTTGTGGGTTCAGGCAGCTTTCATAATAGGCCTGAATCTTCATCATGCGAGTACGATGACGCTGGTAACGACGCCAGGCCTGTACGCCATTATAAATGGCGCTACCCAGCATCGTCAGTAGCAGCAGTGTGGTGCTGAGATAGCGCCACAGGCCGGAACGATCCGGGATCGGATGAAGGCCTATATGCTGCGTACCATTGGCGTCAGTGAAGATTTTTGTGACGATACCTTCGGCGTTAAACGGTGTATGCATCAGCATTTGTGCCAGTTTCTGGAAAGCGTTCCACTGTTCTTGCGGCGGGTAGTCGTAAAGTGATGCCGAAGGCCAGGGCTGATCAACAAAATCGCTGCCTTCGTCGCTGACAATCAGGAATCCACCGGGAGCCGGACTGTTTAGTGATTGTGCCGCTCGCGCCGTTTCATGCGTGATAAACGGCGCGGTGGAGGTTGCCACCAGGTTATCCAGTGATTCCGCACTCACCGGGCGTAATAACACATTCACGCCATCGAGTTTCCCAGCGTTGGCGCGTTTTACCAGCGCGTCCCAGTCTTTACTGTTGCCGAGATTGACCAGCGCATTTTTCAGTCGCACACAGTCATCTTTGGCAGAACACAGATCCGCTGTCTTCAGTACTATGTCGCCAAAATCATCAAGCAATACCATGCCGGATTTTTGAATTGCTGAACGTAATGAGGCGCTGACGCGAGATTCATCTTCCGGTTTAGGGTGCAGCTGGCGATTAACTGCTTCGGTCAATGCCGTCGCTTTGTTGACCAGTTCAGATTCTGGTAATGGCAATGAGCGGGCGTCATTCCAGATGATCTGCGAGCAGTCAAACGGTAAAAAAGGTGAGTTGGTTTTCGCGCTCCAGGTACCGGAAGTGCGAATATTACACATTCCCGTACCGCTAATACGCAATGTATCGCCAACCCGCACGCCAGCGTCAGCCAGTTGTTTCACGCTGGTGGCTTCAATGGTCTGCGCGCCTTTCATCCACGAGAGGGTGAATTTCAGCGGCATATCCAGCGGGATCCAGAATAACAGCATAAACAGCACCAGTAGCGAGCCCGCAGCGATAATCGTACTGCGCAGCCAGTGCTGTAACGGAAAGTTTTTTACTTCATCATGCAGCGAAAGATATCGCCCCTGACGCACTACGTGGCGGTCGAGATAGATATCGATATCGGTTTGTTGACCGAGATCCTGAGCAATGTATGGCTGCCAGTGTGCGGGGTAGACCAGGTCGATAATACCGAGTGAAATATTGTTGATCTGTTCCTGATCGTTTTCGCCAAACAATCCCCAACGACGGGGTGTACCGCGCAGACAATGAATTTCCCGCAGGGAGGATTTTGCCGGGGGCGCGAATAGCCCCCACAGACCTGCGCCCAGCAGCAGTAACGCGCCGCCTGCCAGCCACGGAACAAATACATCCGGGGTAATCAGGCAGAAAAAGAACATCAGGAATGAGGCGACAATCAGCAACGCTTCACGCAGCCCGCGCGGACGACTTAGCGCATACTCTTCGTGCGTTTCTTTGCGAATATTGAGTAGCTCGATTTGCTCACTCTCTTCCCCGCGAATCGACGCCTGCGTTGACGGAACAGGTTGCAAGGCATAGCCGCGAGTTTCCTGCATGTACTCCTGCAGCGTATGACCGTTGAGTGAAATAACCAGCGGCAGCGAATCGGTATGAATCAGTTCAACGGTATTCTCATCGTTGATGTACTGCTCCCAGAAAGGGGGCAGGTGGACTTCTACCGAATCGAGGTAGTAACGCCATTTATTCGGATCGTCGGTAGAGATGCCGTAACGCGTGATAGCGTGTGTCAGCATCATGACGTTGTTGCTTTCGGCATTCAGCGTCAGAGAGATCGGTGCCGCGCTGGCTCCCGTTGGGCCAGGCACCTGTAATACCTGCGTCAGGCTCTCAAGATAATTTTCAACGGCGCTACGTTCTTCAGGTGTGAGTTTACGCGTTTGCGCATCCGCGAAGGCGTTGGTCCAGGGCAGCTGACGCCGTCTGGATCGCACTTTTATCAGCCATCCCGCAAGTAGTGAGCAGGCCAGCAAAGCAGCTAAAAAAATCACAATGGTGCTCATGCTTTCCCCATCTTACTTAGTCTGTCAGGCGTGGTCAGTCGCACCGGACACAATACATGATTCTGCGGTTGGCTATCGGCAAGCGTGGAGTTTAACTTGAGCATCATTAAGCACATCACAGTAACCGCTGATCATAGCAAACCCTCTGAAGGCGGAATATCAGCAAATTCCTGGAGTTATTTCAACCTATTGACTTTTAATTTGATTTGAGGACGATTATTTATTAAGTTACATAAATGTAAATAACATGCAATTCACATTGCCGAAAGCGTGTCCTATATCGCACAATAACCGCTGATTTCACAGCATAGATCCCACGATGAGTAAATCATTACAAAAACCCACCATTCTGAATGTTGAAACTGTAGCCCGTTCCCGACTGTTTACCGTCGAAAGCGTGGATCTGGAGTTCAGCAATGGCGTGCGGCGTGTTTATGAACGAATGCGTCCAACTAACCGGGAAGCAGTGATGATTGTGCCGATTGTGGACGATCACCTGATCCTGATCCGCGAATACGCAGTGGGAACTGAATCCTACGAATTAGGTTTTTCGAAAGGATTAATTGATCCAGGTGAAAGCGTCTACGAAGCCGCTAACCGCGAGCTAAAAGAAGAGGTGGGATTTGGTGCGAACGATCTGACTTTTTTGAAGAAGCTCAGCATGGCACCGTCTTACTTTTCCAGCAAAATGAATATCGTGGTAGCGCAAGATCTCTACCCGGAATCGCTGGAAGGCGATGAGCCAGAGCCACTACCACAGGTGCGCTGGCCGCTGGCGCATATGATGGATTTGCTGGAAGACCCTGACTTCAACGAAGCGCGTAATGTCAGCGCGCTGTTCCTCGTGCGCGAATGGTTGAAGGGGCAGGGGCGGTTGTAAATGCGTGAAGTTTGCCTGATGCACAACGCTTATCAGGCCTGTGTGGCTCCTGCAATATATTGATTTTTCTAGATGTTGCTAGACGGGTAAAGTGTTCACGCCGTATCCGGTATAAACAAAGTGCACTTTGTCAGCAAACTGAAAAAGGCGCTGAAGCGCCTTTTTAATCAGAACAATTCCTGTGCCTCGCCATTATCGATAATGGTCGTTCCCACCTCGTGCACCGCCTGTTGTGTCGGCTGCGTACCTTCGATGAAATACTCTTCGCGGCTGTTGCCACCATTAGCTAACTGCCCGGTGCTGCGATCGATATTCACCGTCACAATACCCGGCGGCGGCGTCAGCGGCTGCTCCGGCACACCTTCAAGAACGGCTTTCATATAAGCGTCCCATGCAGGCTGGGCACTCTTGGCACCGCCTTCGTAACCTGAGATCTGATCTTTAATCGCTCCGGAAGCCGTTGTATGACCGAGATTACGACGGTGATCATCAAAGCCAATCCAGACCGAGGTCACAACGCCCGGACCGTAACCCGAAAACCACGCATCTTTCGAACTGTTAGTGGTACCGGTTTTCCCGCCGATATCGCGACGCTGCAAATCACGACCTGCACGCCAGCCGGTACCCTGCCAGCCTGGCTCACCAAAGATATTGGTGTTCAAAGCACTCTTAATCAGGAATGCCAGCGGAGTGTTGATGACGTGCGGTGCGTACTCCTGCGCGCCAGTCTTCGCGACTAACGCCTGATTTGCCTGCTCCAGCTGCGGCATTGGCACAGAAACATTCTGCTGCTCGCGGGAGATAGCGACATCTTCAACATCGTTATTTTCCAGCACGTTCGATTTCTGCGTATCACCGTAAATCACCGGAATATCGCATTCCGGGCAGGCTACTTTCGGTTTCGCTTCGAAAATCACGCCGCCCTGATCGTTTTCAATTTTGCTGATAAACCACGGGTCCACCAGGAAGCCGCCGTTCGCCATGACCGCGTAGCCACGCGCCACCTGCATTGGGGTGAAGGACGCTGAACCCAGCGCCAGCGATTCGGTGTGGACAATGTTTTGCGCCGGGAAGCCGAAGCGTTGCAGATATTCTGCAGCGTAGTCGACGCCCATCGCCCGCATTGCGCGTACCATCACCACGTTTTTCGACTGGCCCAGTCCCTGACGTAAGCGAATTGGACCGGCATACTGCGGTGGTGAGTTCTTCGGCTGCCAGTCAGAACCGGCACCTGCATCCCAGCGGGAAATTGGCACATCGTTCAACATACTTGCCAGCGTCAGACCTTTATCCATCGCCGCGGTGTAGAGGAACGGTTTGATGTTGGAACCTACCTGACGCAGTGCCTGGGTGGCGCGGTTAAACTTGCTCTGATTGAAATCAAAGCCACCGACCAGCGCCATAACGGCACCGTTTTGCGGATTGATCGACACCAGCGCCGAGTTCACTTCCGGCACTTGCGCCAGCCACCATGCATCGCCAACCTGACGAACCCAGATTTGCTGACCCGTTTGCAGAACATCGGTCACTTTACGCGGCGTCGGTCCCTGCTGAGTATCCGAACGGTAAGGACGCGCCCAGCGAACGCCTTCCATACTCAATGCGACGGTCGACCCGTCCGCCAGCATCGCCGTCGCTTCCTGAGGATTGGCGCTGGTGACTGCGGCAGGCAGCAGCGGACCATAGGTCGGCAGCGCCTTCAGCGTATCGGTAATCTTGTTGTTATCCCACGCCGATTCGCCCACTTTCCACAGCACATTTGCCGGGCCGCGATAGCCGTGGCGCATGTCGTAGTCCAGCACGTTATTACGTACTGCCTGCTGTGCGGCCTGCTGTACTTTGCGGGTGATGGTGGTGTAAATGCGATAACCGTCTTCATAGGCACTTTCGCCATAACGGTTATACATCTCCTGGCGCACCATTTCGCTCAGGTACGGCGCAGAGAAAGCAATCTCCGGCGCGTGATAGTTAGCGTTAATCGCCTCAGTGCGTGTCTGATCGAACTGTTGTTGGGTGATATACCCTTCATCCAGCATCCGCGACAGTACGACGTTACGCCGCGCGACGGCACGATCCATCGAGTAGAGCGGGTTGAAGGTGGAAGGCGCTTTCGGCAGCCCGGCTATCACCGCCATTTCGTTCAGCGTCAGTTGGTCGACCGTTTTACCGAAATAGACTTGTGCCGCAGCACCGACACCATAGGCGCGGTAACCGAGGTAAATCTTGTTCAGATAAAGCTCGAGGATCTCGTCTTTCGTCAGCAACTGTTCAATGCGAATCGCGAGGAAGACTTCCTTAATCTTACGCATCAGCGTGCGTTCTGGACTGAGGAAGAAGTTTCTCGCCAGCTGCTGGGTAATGGTACTCGCCCCTTGTGACGCGTGGCCGGAGAACAGCGCCACACTTGCCGCACGGAAGATCCCCACCGGGTCAACGCCGTGATGCTCGTAGAAGCGGCTGTCTTCCGTCGCGATAAAGGCTTTCACCATCTCCGGCGGGATTTGATCCAACGTAACCGGAATACGACGTTTCTCACCGTATTGAGCAATCAGCTCGCCATCGGCGCTGTAAATCTGCATCGGAATTTGCAGGCGAACATCTTTTAATGTCGCCACATCCGGCAGTTGTGGCTCGATGTAGCGGTATAGGCCATAAATCGAGCCTGCTCCCAGCAGAATGCAACAGACTGCAAGGATCAAAAAATACTTTACGAACTTCACTGGAAATTTCCCATTTAGTTTCATTTGGGCAGTTTATAAACAAACGCGCGGTAGTATAAAGGCAAGCCAGACGCATTGATATACCCGTCAGAGTGACGGGTGATAAGGAGATCATCACAATGGCATTTAAGAGCTGGCAAATAGGTTTGCATTTACAACAGCAAGAAGCGGTAGCGGTTGCTATCGTGCGGGGCGCAAAAGAATGCTTTTTGCAACGCTGGTGGCGGTTGCCGCTGGCGCACGACATTATCAAAGATGGGCGGATTGTTGATGCGCAGCGGCTGGCTAACACGTTGTTACCGTGGAGTCGCGAACTGCCGCAGCGTCATCACATCATGTTGGCATTTCCCGCCAGTCGCACATTACAGCGGTCATTTCCACGCCCGTCGATGTCCCTTGGTGAGCGGGAGCAAACGGCCTGGCTGTCCGGGACGATGGCCCGCGAGCTGGATATGGATCCGGACTCCCTGCGCTTCGATTACAGCGAAGACTCACTCAGTCCCGCCTATAACGTGACTGCCGCGCAAAGCAAAGAGCTGGCAACGCTGCTTACTCTGGCAGAAAGGTTGCGTGTTCATGTTAGCGCGATCACCCCGGATGCCAGTGCATTACAGCGATTCCTGCCTTTTTTACCTTCTCATCAGCAATGTCTGGCCTGGCGTGATAACGAACAGTGGCTGTGGGCGACGCGCTATAGCTGGGGGCGCAAACTGGCGGTGGGGATGACTAGCGCGAAGGAGCTGGCGGCAGCGTTATGCGTTGATCCCGAAAGCGTCGCGCTATGTGGCGAAGGCGGATTTGACCCCTGGGAGGCCGTTTCTGTTCGTCAGCCGCCGCTACCGCCGCCTGGTGGAGACTTTGCCATCGCGCTGGGGCTGGCGCTTGGGAAGGTGTACTGATGAACCCGCCAATTAATTTTTTGCCCTGGCGACAGCAACGCCGGACCGCTTTTCTTCGTTTCTGGTTACTGATGTTCGTTGCGCCTCTGCTGCTGGCCGTCGGGATAACGCTAATACTGCGTCTGACAAGCAACGCCGAAGCACGCGTAGACACCGTTTTGCTTCAGGCGGAACAACAACTCGCCCGCAGCTTACAGATAACGAAACCACGTTTGCTGGAACGCCAGCAGTTACGCGAACAGCGTTTGCAAAGGCAGCGCCAGCGACAATTTACCCGTGACTGGCAATCTGCGCTGGAAGCACTGGCGGCGCTTTTACCCGAACATGCCTGGCTGACAACGATAAGCTGGCAGCAGGGAACGCTGGAGATCAAGGGGCTGACAACAAGCATTACCGCGTTAAACGCACTAGAAACGTCACTCCGCCAGGATGCGTCTTTTCATCTCAATCAGCGGGGAGCCACGCAGCAGGATGCGCAGGGACGCTGGCAATTTGAGTATCAGTTAACAAGGAAGGTTAGCGATGGACATGCTCTTTGACTGGTGGTTCGCCACATCACCCCGCCTCCGCCAGCTTTGCTGGGCATTCTGGTTGATGATGTTAGTTACGCTCATTTTTCTGTCATCGACACACCAGGAAGAGAGCGACGCATTAATTCGACTACGGGCGAGTCATCACCAGCAGTGGGCCGCACTGTATCGCCTGGTAGACACCACTCCCTTCAGCGAGGAAAAAACGCTGCCCTTTTCGCCACTGGATTTTCAGTTATCCGGCGCGCAACTGGTTTACTGGCATCCATCCGCGCAGGGAGGTGAGTTGGTGTTGAAAACGCTGTGGGAAGCAGTGCCGTCGGCATTTACACGGCTGGCAGAGCGCAACGTCAGCGTGAGCCGTTTTTCGTTAAGCGTGGAAGGTGATGACCTTTTGTTCACGCTACAACTGGAGACGCCGCATGAGGGTTAAACGCTGGTTGTTGGCAGGTATTGCATTGTGCCTTTTAACCGGCATGCGTGACCCTTTTAAACCGCCGGAAGATCTATGCCGGATTAGCGAACTTAGCCAGTGGCGCTATCAGGGGATGGTAGGGCGAGGCGAGCGCATCATCGGTGTAATAAAAGATGGGCAAAAAAAATGGCGACGGGTGCAGCAAAACGATGTGCTGGAAAACGGCTGGACGATCTTACAGCTAACGCCAGACGCACTAACGCTGGGAACCGGGACAAACTGCGAACCGCCACAATGGTTGTGGCAACGGCAAGGAGATACAAATGAAGCAATGGATAGCCGCACTACTGTTGATGCTGATACCCGGCGTACAGGCGGCAAAGCCGCAAAAAGTGACACTGATGGTGGATGACGTTCCGGTAGCTCAGGTGTTGCAGGCGCTGGCTGAACAGGAGAAGTTGAACCTGGTGGTGTCGCCAGACGTCAGCGGTACGGTGTCGTTACATCTAACAGATGTTCCCTGGAAGCAAGCACTACAAACTGTAGTGAAAAGCGCCGGACTGATAACGCGTCAGGAGGGCAACATTCTCTCGGTGCATTCCGTTGCCTGGCAGAATGACAATATCGCCCGTCAGGAGGCGGAGCAGGCGCGGGCGCAGGCAAATCTGCCGCTGGAAAATCGCAGTATAACCCTGCAATACGCCGACGCGGGAGAACTGGCGAAAGCGGGGGAGAAGCTACTGAGTGCCAAAGGGAGTATGACCGTCGATAAACGCACTAATCGCCTTTTGCTGCGAGATAACAAAACGGCGTTAAGCGCGCTTGAACAGTGGGTAGCGCAAATGGATCTGCCGGTCGGGCAGGTTGAGCTGTCGGCGCATATTGTCACCATTAATGAAAAAAGTTTGCGTGAGTTAGGCGTGAAATGGACGTTGGCTGATGCGCAACACGCTGGTGGCGTTGGGCAAGTCACCACGCTTGGCAGCGACCTCTCCGTAGCGACGGCGACAACGCATGTCGGTTTTAACATTGGACGCATCAACGGACGTTTACTGGATCTTGAGCTTTCCGCGCTCGAACAAAAACAGCAGCTGGATATTATCGCCAGTCCGCGTCTGCTGGCCTCACATCTTCAGCCCGCCAGCATTAAACAGGGGAGCGAAATTCCATATCAGGTTTCCAGCGGGGAAAGTGGCGCGACGTCGGTGGAATTTAAAGAGGCCGTCCTGGGGATGGAAGTTACGCCCACGGTGTTACAAAAAGGTCGCATCCGGCTGAAATTACACATCAGCCAGAACGTTCCGGGGCAGGTGCTACAGCAGGCCGATGGCGAAGTGCTGGCGATTGATAAGCAGGAGATCGAAACGCAGGTCGAGGTCAAAAGCGGAGAAACGTTGGCGCTGGGTGGCATTTTTACCCGTAAAAATAAATCGGGTCAGGATAGCGTACCGTTGCTTGGCGACATTCCCTGGTTCGGACAATTATTTCGTCATGACGGAAAAGAAGATGAACGACGCGAGTTAGTGGTGTTTATCACGCCACGACTGGTTTCCAGTGAGTAAACAGCCGTAAAAGCGGTAATGTTTTTACGCTGAACGTGTTTCATCTATTTGACGCGCGCAGGTATTTAGCATACAAGGAGTACCGATTTGAGAGTTGGTGCTCTTCGCTGCCTGCGTTCCATGATGATGATTTATCATTCAGGCGGCATTTTGCTGTCTTTTTTACGCTAATCTTACCCGGTGATTTATCGCCAGAGCGGTGGTAGCAAGGCAGCGCGCTTGCAGCGACCAGATATGCAGAGGGATGGGTGATTTATTCAGTTGCCAAACCCGCTGGAGTATTGAGATAATTTTCAGTCTGACTCTCGCAATATCTTATGAGGTTTCAGTTCATGTCCTGCGGCGCTCTCTGAGCGAAGCGGGTTTATCATTAACGAATAGTCTTAGTAGTACCGAAAAAATGGCAGAGAAACGCAATATCTTTCTGGTTGGGCCTATGGGTGCCGGAAAAAGCACTATTGGGCGCCAGTTAGCTCAACAACTCAATATGGAATTTTACGATTCCGATCAAGAGATTGAGAAACGAACCGGAGCTGATGTGGGCTGGGTTTTCGATTTAGAAGGCGAAGAAGGCTTCCGCGATCGCGAAGAAAAGGTCATCAATGAGTTGACCGAGAAACAGGGTATTGTGCTGGCTACTGGCGGCGGCTCTGTGAAATCCCGCGAAACACGTAACCGTCTTTCCGCACGTGGCGTTGTCGTTTATCTTGAAACGACCATCGAAAAGCAACTTGCACGCACGCAGCGTGATAAAAAACGCCCGTTGCTGCACGTTGAAACACCGCCGCGTGAAGTTCTGGAAGCGTTGGCCAATGAACGCAATCCGCTGTATGAAGAGATTGCCGACGTGACCATTCGTACTGATGATCAAAGCGCTAAAGTGGTCGCAAACCAGATTATTCACATGCTGGAAAGCAACTAATTCTGGCTTTATATACACTCGTCTGCGGGTACAGTAATTAAGGTGGATGTCGCGTTATGGAGAGGATTGTCGTTACTCTCGGGGAACGTAGTTACCCAATTACCATCGCATCTGGTTTGTTTAATGAACCAGCTTCATTCTTACCGCTGAAATCGGGCGAGCAGGTCATGTTGGTCACCAACGAAACCCTGGCTCCTCTGTATCTCGATAAGGTCCGCGGCGTACTTGAACAGGCGGGTGTTAACGTCGATAGCGTTATCCTCCCTGACGGCGAGCAGTATAAAAGCCTGGCTGTACTCGATACCGTCTTTACGGCGTTGTTACAAAAGCCGCATGGTCGCGATACTACGCTGGTGGCGCTTGGCGGCGGCGTAGTGGGCGATCTGACCGGCTTTGCGGCGGCGAGTTATCAGCGCGGTGTACGTTTCATTCAAGTCCCGACGACGTTACTGTCGCAGGTCGATTCCTCCGTTGGCGGCAAAACTGCGGTCAACCATCCCTTCGGTAAAAACATGATTGGCGCGTTCTACCAGCCTGCTTCAGTGGTGGTGGATCTCGACTGTCTGAAAACGCTTCCCCCGCGTGAGTTAGCGTCGGGGCTGGCAGAAGTCATCAAATACGGCATTATTCTTGACGGTGCGTTTTTCAACTGGCTGGAAGAGAATCTGGATGCGTTGTTGCGTCTGGACGGTCCGGCAATGGCGTACTGTATTCGCCGTTGTTGTGAACTGAAGGCAGAAGTTGTCGCCGCCGACGAGCGCGAAACCGGGTTACGTGCTTTACTGAATCTGGGACACACCTTTGGTCATGCCATTGAAGCTGAAATGGGGTATGGCAATTGGTTACACGGTGAAGCGGTCGCTGCGGGTATGGTGATGGCGGCGCGGACGTCGGAACGTCTCGGGCAGTTTAGTTCTGCCGAAACGCAGCGTATTATAACCCTGCTCACGCGAGCTGGGTTACCGGTCAATGGGCCGCGCGAAATGTCTGCGCAGGCGTATTTACCGCATATGCTGCGTGACAAGAAAGTCCTTGCGGGAGAGATGCGCTTAATTCTTCCGTTGGCAATTGGTAAGAGTGAAGTTCGCAGCGGCGTTTCGCACGAGCTTGTTCTTAACGCCATTGCCGATTGTCAATCAGCGTAACAACAAGAAAGGTCAGGCCGCTTATCAAGCGGTCTATTAGCTTCAGGTTAATTGCAACGTGGTAAGCATTAACCTTTTAGTGGGGTGTTAAATGGATGAATTCAAACCAGAAGACGAGCTGAAACCCGATCCCAGCGATCGTCGTACTGGTCGTTCTCGTCAATCTTCTGAACGTTCTGAGCGTACTGAACGTGGCGAACCGCAGATCAATTTTGATGATATTGAACTTGATGACACTGACGATCGCCGTCCGACTCGTGCGCAAAAAGAGCGCAATGAGGAACCGGAAATCGAAGAAGAAATTGACGAATCCGAAGATGAAACCGTGGATGAAGAGCGCGTAGAGCGTCGTCCGCGTAAGCGCAAAAAAGCAGCCAGTAAACCCGCTTCTCGTCAGTATATGATGATGGGCGTCGGCATTCTGGTTCTCCTGCTGTTGATCATCGGTATCGGTTCTGCGCTAAAAGCCCCCTCGACCTCTTCCAGCGATCAAACCGCGTCTGGCGAGAAGAGTATTGATCTTGCTGGCAATGCGACCGATCAGGCGAATGGCGTGCAGCCAGCGCCGGGAACCACGTCTGCGGAAAATACTCAGCAGGATGTTTCTCTGCCGCCGATCTCTTCTACGCCGACTCAAGGGCAAACCCCGGCGGCAACGGATGGTCAACAACGTGTTGAAGTGCAGGGTGACCTGAACAATGCGCTGACTCAGCCACAAAATCAGCAACAGTTGAACAATGTGGCGGTCAATTCTACATTGCCGACTGAACCCGCGACGGTCGCGCCTGTTCGCAATGGCAATGCATCGCGTGACACGGCGAAAACGCAAACCGCTGAACGTCCGGCCACCACGCGTCCAGCTCGTCAGCAGGCGGTGATTGAACCGAAAAAACCGCAAGCAACCGTGAAAACGGAACCGAAGCCGGTAGCACAGACGCCGAAGCGTACTGAACCAGCTGCTCCTGTGGCGAGCACGAAGGCACCGGCTGCGACCTCTACGCCAGCACCAAAAGAGACCGCAACTACGGCTCCAGTACAGACGGCATCCCCGGCGCAAACCACGGCAACACCAGCCGCTGGAGGGAAGACCGCAGGTAATGTTGGTTCGTTGAAATCGGCACCGTCCAGCCATTACACTCTGCAGCTGAGCAGTTCCTCTAACTACGACAACCTGAACGGTTGGGCGAAGAAAGAGAATCTGAAAAACTACGTTGTCTATGAAACGACGCGTAATGGTCAGCCGTGGTATGTCCTGGTTTCTGGCGTGTACGCTTCGAAAGAAGAGGCGAAAAAAGCGGTATCTACATTGCCAGCAGATGTCCAGGCCAAAAACCCGTGGGCGAAACCGCTGCGTCAGGTACAGGCCGATCTGAAGTAATCAAGGTTATCTCCCGCAATGGTTTATCGTTGCGGGAGTTGCCTGAAGCGCTGGATGCTGTCGGAGCTTTCTCCACAGCCGGAGAAGGTGTAATTAGTTAGTCAGCATGAAGAAAAATCGCGCTTTTTTGAAGTGGGCAGGGGGCAAGTATCCCCTGCTTGATGATATTAAACGGCATTTGCCCAAGGGCGAATGTCTGGTTGAGCCTTTTGTAGGTGCCGGGTCGGTGTTTCTCAACACCGACTTTTCTCGTTATATCCTTGCCGATATCAATAGCGACCTGATCAGTCTCTATAACATTGTGAAAATGCGTACTGATGAGTACGTACAGGCCGCACGCGAGCTGTTTGTTCCCGAAACAAATTGCGCCGAGGTTTACTATCAGTTCCGCGAAGAGTTCAATAAAAGCCAGGATCCGTTCCGTCGGGCGGTACTGTTTTTATATTTGAACCGCTACGGTTACAACGGCCTGTGTCGTTACAATCTGCGCGGTGAGTTTAACGTGCCGTTTGGCCGCTACAAAAAACCCTATTTCCCGGAAGCAGAGTTGTATCACTTCGCTGAAAAAGCGCAGAATGCCTTTTTCTACTGTGAGTCTTACGCCGATAGCATGGCGCGTGCAGATGATGCATCCGTCGTCTATTGCGATCCGCCTTATGCGCCGCTGTCTGCGACCGCCAACTTTACGGCGTATCACACAAACAGTTTTACGCTTGAACAACAAGCGCATCTGGCGGAGATCGCCGAAGGTCTGGTTGATCGCCATATTCCAGTGCTGATCTCCAATCACGATACGATGTTAACGCGTGAGTGGTATCAGCGCGCAAAATTGCATGTCGTCAAAGTTCGACGCAGTATAAGCAGCAACGGCGGCACACGTAAAAAGGTGGACGAACTGCTGGCTTTGTACAAACCAGGAGTCGTTTCACCCGCGAAAAAATAATTCTCAAGGAGAAGCGGATGAAACAGTATTTGATTGCCCCCTCAATTCTGTCGGCTGATTTTGCCCGCCTGGGTGAAGATACCGCAAAAGCCCTGGCAGCTGGCGCTGATGTCGTGCATTTTGACGTCATGGATAACCACTATGTTCCCAATCTGACGATTGGGCCAATGGTGCTGAAATCCTTGCGTAACTACGGCATTACCGCCCCTATCGACGTACACCTGATGGTGAAACCCGTCGATCGCATTGTGCCTGATTTCGCTGCCGCTGGTGCCAGCATCATTACCTTTCATCCAGAAGCCTCCGAGCATGTTGACCGCACGCTGCAACTGATTAAAGAAAATGGCTGTAAAGCGGGTCTGGTATTTAACCCGGCGACACCGCTGAGCTATCTGGATTACGTGATGGATAAGCTGGATGTGATCCTGCTGATGTCCGTCAACCCTGGTTTCGGCGGTCAGTCTTTCATTCCGCAAACACTGGATAAACTGCGCGAAGTACGTCGTCGTATCGACGAGTCTGGCTTTGACATTCGACTGGAAGTTGACGGTGGCGTGAAGGTGAACAACATTGGCGAAATCGCTGCGGCGGGTGCGGATATGTTCGTCGCCGGTTCGGCAATCTTCGACCAGCCAGACTACAAAAAAGTCATTGATGAAATGCGCAGTGAACTGGCAAAGGTAAGTCATGAATAAGTTTGAAGATATTCGCGGCGTCGCTTTTGATCTCGATGGTACGCTGGTGGACAGTGCTCCTGGCTTGGCTACCGCAGTAGATATGGCGCTGTATGCGCTGGAGTTGCCCGTCGCAGGTGAAGAACGCGTTATAACCTGGATTGGTAACGGCGCAGATGTTCTGATGGAGCGCGCATTGACCTGGGCGCGTCAGGAACGTGCGACTCTGCGTAAAACAATGGGGAAACCGCCCGTTGATGACGACATTCCGGCAGAAGAACAGGTACGTATTCTGCGTAAACTGTTCGATCGCTACTATGGCGAGGTTGCCGAAGAGGGGACGTTTTTGTTCCCGCACGTTGCCGATACGCTGGGCGCATTGCAGGCTAAAGGCCTGCCGCTAGGTCTGGTCACCAACAAACCGACGCCGTTCGTCGCGCCGCTGCTCGAAGCCTTAGATATCGCCAAATACTTCAGCGTGGTGATTGGTGGTGATGATGTGCAAAACAAAAAACCGCATCCGGATCCGCTGTTACTGGTGGCTGAGCGGATGGGAATTGTTCCACAACAGATGCTGTTTGTTGGCGACTCACGCAATGATATTCAGGCAGCAAAAGCGGCAGGTTGCCCATCAGTTGGCTTAACCTACGGATATAACTACGGCGAGGCTATCGATCTCAGCCAGCCTGATGTAATTTATCAGTCTATAAATGACCTTCTGCCCGCATTAGGGCTTCCGCATAGCGAAAATCAGGAATCGAAAAATGACTAAGCCCATCGTTTTTAGTGGCGCACAGCCCTCAGGTGAATTGACCATTGGTAACTACATGGGTGCGCTGCGTCAGTGGGTAAACATGCAGGATGACTACCATTGCATTTACTGTATCGTTGACCAACACGCGATCACCGTGCGCCAGGATGCACAGAAGCTGCGTAAAGCGACGCTGGATACGCTGGCCTTGTATCTGGCTTGTGGTATCGATCCTGAGAAAAGCACCATTTTTGTTCAGTCCCACGTGCCGGAACATGCGCAGTTAGGCTGGGCACTGAACTGCTATACCTACTTCGGCGAACTGAGCCGCATGACGCAGTTTAAAGATAAATCTGCGCGTTATGCCGAGAACATCAATGCTGGTCTGTTTGACTATCCAGTGCTGATGGCAGCAGACATTCTGCTGTATCAAACCAACCTGGTGCCGGTGGGGGAAGACCAGAAACAGCACCTGGAACTGAGCCGCGATATCGCCCAGCGTTTCAACGCGCTGTATGGCGAGATCTTTAAAGTGCCGGAGCCGTTTATTCCGAAATCTGGCGCGCGCGTAATGTCGCTGCTGGAGCCGACCAAAAAGATGTCCAAGTCTGACGATAACCGCAATAACGTTATCGGCCTGCTGGAAGATCCGAAATCGGTAGTGAAGAAAATCAAACGCGCGGTCACCGACTCCGACGAGCCGCCGGTAGTTCGCTACGATGTGCAGAACAAAGCGGGCGTTTCCAACCTGCTGGATATCCTTTCTGCGGTAACGGGCCAGAGCATCCCGGAACTGGAAAAACAGTTCGAAGGCAAGATGTATGGTCATCTCAAAGGCGAAGTGGCTGATGCCGTTTCCGGTATGCTGACTGAATTGCAGGAACGTTATCACCGTTTCCGCAATGACGAAGCCTTCCTGCAACAGGTGATGAAAGATGGCGCAGAAAAAGCCAGCGCACACGCTTCCCGTACGCTGAAAGCGGTGTACGAAGCGATTGGTTTTGTGGCGAAGCCGTAATTTAACATTAATGCCAAAAACCGGGGAAACCCGGTTTTTTTTATCCTCTTTTTGCAATAATCCGAAAAAATGTGAAGCGCCTCGCCGTTTCCATATCTCGCAGTTGCCACTTATCTTCATTTTTATGAAGATATAAATATTCACTTTATTGAAAATTTACTATGCGTCGAACGTTTATCAAAAAAGAAGGCGTCGTCATCACGACACTGGCCCGTTATTTGTTGGGTGAAAAGTGCGGTAATCGACTGAAAACCATAGATGAGCTGGCAACTGAATGCCGTTCATCCGTTGGCCTGACGCAGGCCGCGTTGAAAACGCTGGAATCAAGCGGAGCGATACGGATAGAACGCCGTGGGCGCAATGGCAGTTATCTGGTCGAGATGGATAACAAAGCATTGCTGACTCATGTGGATATCAACAACGTGGTATGTGCGATGCCCTTGCCCTATACCCGTTTGTACGAAGGCCTGGCGAGCGGATTGAAAGCCCAGTTTGATGGTATTCCTTTTTACTATGCGCATATGCGCGGCGCGGATATTCGCGTGGAGTGTTTACTTAACGGCGTGTATGACATGGCGGTTGTTTCCCGACTGGCGGCGGAAAGTTATCTCACGCAAAAAGGCTTATGCCTCGCGCTGGAGTTGGGGCCGCACACCTACGTTGGCGAGCACCAGTTGATTTGCCGTAAAGGCGAGTCCGCAAACGTGAAGCGCGTGGGGCTGGATAACCGTTCGGCGGATCAGAAAATCATGACCGATGTCTTTTTTGGCGATAGTGATGTGGAACGTGTCGATCTCTCTTATCACGAGAGTTTACAACGCATTGTTAAAGGCGATGTCGATGCGGTGATCTGGAACGTGGTGGCGGAAAACGAACTGACCATGCTGGGATTAGAAGCGACGCCGCTCACAGACGATCCGCGATTTTTACAGGCCACCGAAGCCGTGGTTTTGACGCGAGTCGATGATTACCCGATGCAACAATTGCTGCGTGCAGTTGTTGATAAACAGGCCCTGCTTGCCCATCAACAACGAGTGGTCAGTGGGGAACAGGAACCCAGTTATTAAACGAAAGGCATCTGAAATGGAAACCAGACTCAACCTGCTTTGCGATGCAGGCGTTATTGATAAGGACATCTGCAAAGGCATGATGCAGGTCGTCAACGTACTGGAAACAGAGTGTCATCTACCGGTGCGCAGCGAGCAAGGAATGATGGCGATGACACATATGGCGAGCGCACTGATGCGCAGTCGCCGTGGTGAAGAAATAGAGCCGCTGGACGCCGAATTGCTGGCAGAACTGGCGCAATCCAGCCACTGGCAAGCCGTTGTGCAATTGCATCAGGTGTTGTTGAAGGAATTTACACTGGAAGTTAACCCGTGTGAAGAAGGCTATTTGCTGGCCAACCTTTATGGATTATGGATGGCTGCTAACGAAGAGGTTTGAAGCTCCCGACAAATCCACGTCGCATAATCTAAATATTCAGAAAAATGAATATTTAATTCAAGGAACAGAAACGAGGCAACAAGATGTTTGTAGAAGCATTGAAACGCCAGAACCCGGCGCTGATTTCCGCCGCACTAAACCTGTGGCAAAAGGGCAAGATCGCCCCGGACAGCTGGGTGATCGACGTGGATCAGATACTGGAAAACGGTAAGCGGCTGATTGAGACGGCGCGGCTTTACGGCATTGAACTGTATCTGATGACCAAGCAGTTTGGTCGTAATCCGTGGCTGGCGGAAAAATTGCTGGCATTAGGCTACAGCGGCATTGTGGCGGTGGATTACAAAGAGGCGCGAGTCATGCGCCGCGCCGGTTTGCCGGTGGCGCATCAGGGGCATCTGGTACAAATCCCTTGTCATCAGGTTGCTGACGCCGTTGCACAGGGAACCGACGTCATCACCGTGTTTACCCTTGCCAAAGCGCGGGAAGTGTCTGCGGCAGCGGTGAAAGCGGGGCGGGTCCAGTCTGTGCTGCTCAAAGTTTATAGCGACGATGATTTTCTTTATCCGGGGCAGGAGAGCGGTTTTGTACAGCATTCGCTGCACGAGGTGGTTGCTGAAATTAAGAAACTGCCGGGGCTGCATTTAGCCGGATTAACCCATTTCCCTTGCCTGCTTTGGGATGAGGCTGCCGGGAAAGTTTTGCCGACACCGAATCTTCACACGCTGGTACAAGCACGGGATCAACTGGCGAAATCTGGTATTGCGATTGAGCAACTGAACGCGCCTTCAGCGACCAGCTGCACTTCGCTGCCATTGCTGGCGGAATACGGTGTGACTCATGCCGAACCCGGTCATGCGCTGACGGGGACGATTCCGGCAAACCAGCAGGGCGACCAGCCTGAACGTATCGCGATGCTCTGGTTAAGTGAAATCTCCCATCATTTTCGTGGCGACAGCTACTGCTACGGCGGCGGTTACTACCGTCGTGGTCATGCGCAACATGCGCTGGTGTTTACGCCAGAGAATCAAAACATTACTGAAACATATCTCAAAGCCGTGGATGACAGCAGTATCGACTACACCCTGCCGCTGGCAGGCGAGTTTCCGGTAAGCAGTGCAGTAGTGCTCTGTTTTCGCACGCAGATTTTTGTCACCCGTAGCGATGTGGTGTTGCTGTCCGGTATTCAGCGTGGCGAACCAGAAATCGTCGGTCGTTATGACAGTCTTGGAAACTCTCTGGGGGCGTAATGGCGCGATTTGTGGTGTTAGTGATTGATAGCTTTGGCGTAGGGGCAATGAAAGATGTCACGCTGGTGCGCCCGCAAGATGCCGGGGCGAATACCTGTGGTCACATCCTGAGCCAGCTGCCGCATTTGCAGCTACCAACGCTGGAGAAAATGGGGCTAATCAACGCATTGGGTTATGCACCAGGTGATATGCAACCGTCAGAGTCCGCAACCTGGGGGGTGGCAGAGCTGCAACATGAAGGTGGCGATACCTTTATGGGACATCAGGAAATTTTAGGCACGCGCCCGTTACCGCCGCTGCGGATGCCCTTTCGCGATGTGATTGACCGTGTTGAGCAGGCATTAGTTTCCGCTGGCTGGCAGGTGGAGCGCCGTGGCGATGATCTGCAATTTCTGTGGGTCAATCAGGCGGTTGCGATTGGCGATAATCTCGAGGCGGATTTAGGCCAGGTCTATAACATCACTGCCAATCTCTCTGTGATCTCTTTTGACGACGCAATCAAAATTGGTCGTATTGTGCGTGAGCAGGTACAGGTCGGTCGGGTCATTACATTTGGCGGCCTGTTACCCGACAGTCAACGCATTCTCGATGCCGCAGAAAGCAAAGAAGGGCGCTTTATTGGTATCAATGCGCCGCGTTCAGGCGCTTATGACAACGGCTTCCAGGTCGTGCATATGGGCTACGGTGTCGATGAAAAAGTGCAGGTGCCACAAAAACTGTATGAAGTGGGCGTACCAACCGTGCTGGTGGGGAAAGTGGCGGATATTGCCAGTAATCCTTATGGCGTGAGCTGGCAAAACCTGGTGGATAGCCAGCGGATTATGGATATCACCCTCGACGAATTTAACACGCATCCGACGGCGTTTATTTGCACCAATATCCAGGAAACCGACCTCGCTGGTCACGCGGAAGACGTCGCACGTTATGCCGAACGTTTGCAGGTCGTTGACCGTAACCTTGCCCGGCTTGTTGAGGCGGTGCAGCCAGATGATTGCCTGGTCGTGATGGCGGA
This sequence comes from Escherichia sp. WS3227_2, assembly GCF_046486495.1. Taxonomy (NCBI): domain Bacteria; kingdom Pseudomonadati; phylum Pseudomonadota; class Gammaproteobacteria; order Enterobacterales; family Enterobacteriaceae; genus Escherichia; species Escherichia sp. WS3227_2. The sequence continues at coordinate 38,079 of NZ_JBJQLG010000007.1, read as the reverse complement.
TCACGGTAACGATCCGACCATTGGTCACAGCCACCATACCCGCGAAGTGGTGCCAGTGCTGGTTTATCAGCAAGGGATGGTCGCTACGCAGCTCGGTGTGCGCACCACGCTTTCTGATGTGGGTGCTACCGTGTGTGAATTTTTCCGTGCGCCACCGCCACAAAATGGTCGCTCTTTTCTTTCCTCCCTCCGGTTTGCAGGAGACACCCTATGAGTATTGATCCGACGGGTTACACCCTCGCCCATGAGCATCTGCATATTGATCTCTCCGGCTTTAAAAACAACGTGGACTGCCGCCTTGATCAGTATGCGTTCATTTGCCAGGAGATGAACGACCTGATGGCCCAGGGCGTGCGTAATGTGATTGAGATGACCAACCGTTACATGGGGCGCAATGCGCAATTTATGCTCGATGTAATGCGCGAAACCGGGATCAACGTGGTGGCCTGCACCGGTTATTACCAGGACGCGTTTTTCCCGCAACATGTGGCGACCCGCAGTGTGCAGGAACTGGCGCAGGAGATGGTCGATGAAATTGAGCAGGGTATCGATGGCACGGAGCTGAAAGCCGGGATCATCGCGGAGATCGGCTCCAGCGAAGGGAAGATTACGCCGCTGGAAGAGAAGGTGTTTATTGCCGCCGCGCTGGCACATAACCAGACCGGACGCCCGATCTCCACGCATACGTCGTTCAGCACCATGGGGGTGGAACAACTGGCGCTACTGCAAGCCCACGGAGTTGATCTTTCGCGCGTCACCGTTGGCCACTGCGATCTGAAAGACAACCTCGACAACATTTTGAAGATGATCGATCTCGGCGCGTATGTGCAGTTCGACACCATCGGCAAGAACAGTTACTACCCGGACGAAAAGCGCATTGCGATGCTCCACGCGCTACGTGACCGTGGTTTGCTGAACCGCGTCATGCTGTCGATGGATATTACGCGCCGCTCCCATTTAAAAGCCAACGGTGGTTATGGCTATGACTATTTATTGACCACCTTTATTCCGCAATTGCGCCAGTCAGGATTCAGTCAGGCCGATGTGGATGTGATGTTACGTGAAACTCCCTCTCAATTTTTCCAATAAGGACAGACTCATGAAAAAGATTGGTGTTGCAGGCTTACAGCGTGAGCAGATTAAAAAAACCATTGAAGCGACGGCTCCTGGCTGTTTTGAAGTTTTCATTCACAACGACATGGAAGCGGCAATGAAAGTGAAATCCGGGCAACTGGATTACTACATCGGCGCGTGTAATACCGGTGCGGGCGCGGCATTGTCGATTGCCATCGCGGTGATTGGCTATAACAAAAGTTGCACCATTGCCAAACCAGGCATTAAAGCGAAAGACGAACATATCGCCAAAATGATCGCCGAAGGGAAAGTGGCGTTTGGGCTTTCCGTTGAGCATGTCGAACACGCGATTCCGATGCTGATTAACCATCTGAAATAAAAGGCACGACTATGGATCTGTATATTCAGATTATCGTGGTGGCGTGCCTGACGGGTATGACATCGCTTTTGGCGCATCGCTCGGCGGCCGTTTTTCATGACGGTATCCGCCCGATCCTGCCACAACTGATTGAAGGTTATATGAACCGTCGCGAGGCGGGGAGTATCGCTTTTGGTCTGAGCATTGGTTTTGTGGCCTCGGTGGGGATCTCTTTTACCCTGAAAACCGGGCTGCTCAACGCATGGCTACTCTTTCTTCCTACCGATATCCTCGGCGTACTGGCGATAAACAGCCTGATGGCGTTTGGTCTTGGCGCTATCTGGGGCGTGTTGATCCTCACCTGTCTGTTGCCAGTAAACCAGCTGCTGACCGCGCTGCCGGTGGATGTATTAGGTAGCCTCGGGGAATTAAGCTCGCCGGTGGTTTCTGCTTTTGCACTGTTCCCGCTGGTGGCGATTTTCTACCAGTTTGGCTGGAAGCAAAGTCTGGTCGCCGCCGTGGTTGTTCTGATGACCCGTGTGGTGGTCGTGCGCTATTTCCCGCATCTCAATCCGGAATCCATCGAAATCTTTATTGGCATGGTGATGCTGCTGGGGATCGCGATAACTCACGACCTGCGTCATCGTGATGAAAATGATATTGATGCCAGCGGGCTTTCGGTGTTTGAAGAACGCACGTCGCGGATTATCAAAAACTTACCGTATATCGCTATTGTCGGGGCGCTGATTGCCGCCGTTGCCAGCATGAAGATCTTTGCTGGCAGTGAAGTGTCGATCTTCACACTGGAGAAAGCATATTCCGCAGGCGTAACGCCGGAACAATCACAAACACTAATCAACCAGGCAGCTCTGGCGGAATTTATGCGCGGGCTGGGTTTTGTACCGTTGATTGCCACCACCGCGTTAGCCACTGGTGTGTATGCAGTTGCGGGCTTTACCTTTGTTTATGCGGTGGGCTATCTCTCGCCGAATCCGATGGTTGCAGCGGTATTAGGTGCAGTGGTTATTTCGGCGGAAGTCTTGCTGCTTCGTTCGATCGGCAAATGGCTGGGGCGCTACCCGTCGGTGCGTAATGCGTCGGATAACATCCGTAACGCCATGAATATGCTGATGGAAGTGGCGTTGCTGGTCGGTTCGATTTTCGCAGCAATTAAAATGGCGGGTTATACCGGATTCTCTATCGCGGTTGCCATTTACTTCCTCAACGAATCCCTGGGCCGTCCGGTACAGAAAATGGCGGCACCGGTCGTAGCCGTAATGATCACCGGTATTCTGCTGAATGTTCTTTACTGGCTTGGCCTGTTCGTTCCGGCTTAAGGAAGGCACCTATGAAGACGTTTCCTCTGCAAAGCCTGACGATTATTGAGGCGCAGCAAAAGCAGTTTACGCTGGTGGATAGCATTTGCCGTCACTTTCCCGGCGCGGAGTTTCTTACCAGCGGTGATTTGGGCTTAACGCCGGGACTGAATCAACCGCGCATTACTCAGCGTGTGGAGCAGGTGCTGGCTGATGCGTTTCATGCGCCAGCGGCGGCGCTGGTGCAGGGCGCGGGTACTGGCGCGATTCGTGCGGCGTTGGCGGCTTTGCTCAAACCGGGGCAGCGTCTTCTGGTGCATGACGCGCCCGTTTATCCGACGACACGCGTCATCATTGAACAGATGGGGCTGACGCTTATTACTGCTGATTTCAATGACCTGTCGGCACTGAAGCAGGTTGTCGACGAGCAACAACCAGATGCCGCGCTGGTGCAGCATACGCGCCAGCAGCCGCAGGACAGCTATGTACTGGCAGATGTGCTGGCAACGTTGCGCGCGGCAGGTGTTCCAGCCTTAACCGATGACAACTATGCGGTGATGAAGGTAGCGCGAATCGGCTGCGAATGCGGGGCGAATGTCTCGACATTTTCCTGCTTCAAGCTATTTGGGCCAGAGGGTGTTGGCGCGGTGGTAGGCGATGCTGATGTTATCAATCGTATTCGCGCCACGCTTTACTCCGGCGGCAGCCAGATCCAGGGCTCACAGGCGCTGGAAGTATTGCGTGGTCTGGTGTTTGCGCCAGTGATGCACGCGGTGCAGGCGGGGGTATCTGAACGGTTGCTGGCTTTACTTAACGGTGGTGCAGTGGCGGAAGTGAAAAGCGCGGTGATTGCCAATGCACAGTCGAAGGTGTTGATTGTCGAGTTTCATCAGCCGATTGCCGCCAGAGTGCTGGAAGAGGCGCAAAAGCGCGGTGCCTTGCCTTACCCGGTCGGTGCAGAGTCGAAATATGAGATCCCGCCGCTCTTTTACCGTCTTTCCGGAACGTTTCGCCAGGCGAATCCGCAACTCGAACATTGCGCGATTCGCATTAACCCAAATCGCAGCGGTGAAGAGACGGTGCTGCGGATTTTGTGTGAGAGTATTGCCAGCGTTTAATGCTGGATAGCCCCGTTCGGCAATCAAGCTAAATTCAGCGCCGGACGGTCCCCTCAACGCGCCAGCATCGCCGGATGCGATGCTGGCGCATCTTATCCGGCCTACGGTTAATGTCTTTTATTATCAATCGTTAAGGTGATGCGGTTGGCGCGGCAGAAGAGTTCGGATACGTGCACCGGTTTGTCATTCTGATCAAAGGCGATTTTGCTGATGCGAAACAGCGGTTCGCCCAGTTCGCATTTCAGCCATTTTGCCTGCGGGCGGGTGGCGGCAAAAATATCGATAGTCTTTTTATCGCTGACCACTCGCGTGTCAAAACGCTCCTGAAATAACTGATAGGTGGAGCTTCCTTCGACGTAAATCTCATCAAAGTCAGGATAACGCGACAGCGGGATCCATGAACTATCAATAAACAGCGGCTCTTTATCGAGATACATCACCCGGCAAAGATGGAACACTTCGCTGTTACCGGGGATGTTCAGCTTTTCGCAAAACGGCGCGGCGCTGACCCGTTCCTGTTCGATCACTTTCTCTTTCGTCGCCTTGCCTTGTGAGACGCCAAAATCGGTAAAACCACTGACAGTAAGCAGGGCGTTTTCAACTTTCTGGCTTTGTACAAAGGTGCCTTTGCCCTGCCAGCGGATCAGTACGCCGTCTGCCACTAAGTCGCTGATGGCTTTGCGAATGGTAATGCGGCTGACGTTATATTGCGTACAAAGCTCGTTTTCGGTAGGGATCTGTTGCCCGGCCTGGTAAACCCCCTGCGCGATATCATCCAGCAACCGCTGGCGGACGGTAGCGTAGAGGAGTTGATGAGAGTAGCGGTCCGTAGCTGACATAATCGACCCTGAAATAAAGAATGAATTACACGGATTATAGGGTCGTTTTCCGGCAAGTAACAGCAGGTTGGCGTGAAGATGCTCACGCCAACGTTATGCCTACCAGGCACCGTGGTACTGAATAGTTTGTGCCGCGCACGCCGTTCCCTGCGCCATCGCCTGCGGTAATGTCATCCCCGCAGACCAGCCGCAAAGGAATCCGGCAATGAACGAATCTCCGGCACCCATGGTGTCGATAACCGTCACCGGTTCAGGAGCCTGACGCCAGAACTGCGCGCCATCCCAGGCAATACTGCCGTTTTCACCCAGCGTGACAATCACCACGCCCGCGCCACGGGCAACAATCGCCTTCATCTTCAGACGTAGAGCTTCGTCTTCTTGCGACGCGGAGGCAAAGGCAAAATCGAGATGCGGCACCAGTGTCTGCCAGAGCGGGCTGTCCCACTTGTCGGAGAAGTCGAAAGCGGTAAGTTTGCCCGCTGCGTGCAGGTGCGGGAATGCGTCCTCCGCATGTCCCCAGATTGCCGCGTGCACAATGTCATACTGCGCCAGCCAGGCGTAATCCTCTTCGCTCAGGGCAAAGTCGGCCATCACGCCTTCGGTGTAGTCGCCAAAAACGCGATCATTGTCGTGCAGTTCCACCTGAGTTTGTGCGGTAACGCCGTGTTTCGTATGGACATGGCTGATATCGACGTCCATGCGGGCAAGATCCTGCTTCAGCTTTGTGCCGTAGTCATCATCTCCCACCCAGGTAATGCATCCCGGCTTTATGCCGTAGCGAGTGCAGTACACCGCCACGTTCACCGCATTACCGCCAGAAAACGCTTTATTCAGTTGCGGGTAGATATCGACGCAGTTATCGCCGATTGTCGCCAGGGTTTTCATCTCGCATCCTCCGGCAGCAGCGCGCGAAAGCGTTCCAGCGCCTGGCGAGCGTAGAGTCTGGGTTCGTTCATATACATCGTTACCAGTTCCACTGTGCAGTACCCCTCATAACCCCGGTCGATAATATCGCGCATCAACTCCCGCAGCGGCATTTTGCCTTCGCCGGGAATGTAATGTGTGTCGCTGGCCCCGTCGCTGTCGACAATATGCAAATGACGCAATTTATCGCCCAGTTTGTCGAAATAACTCATCACCGGCTCTGCCTGGACATACGGCGCACAAATGTCGACCATGCTGAACAGACGCGGCGAAGGCACCAGCGCCAGCGCATGGAGCACATCATTGGCATTACACACGACGTTCGATTCATACGGCGTTAACGGTTCGAGGATCAGATCCATGCCGATGTTTTCCGCGTACTCACACAGTTCGCTTAGGTTCTCTGCCAGCCGCCCCCAGATAACGTTAGGCGGCGTGAGATAACCCGCGTGGGCCGCGGAAATCAGCGTATAACCCGCGTTCATCTCTTTTGCCATATCCATCGCCAGCTTGATCATGTCCAGGCTTTCGCGACGCATATGTTCATCGCCCAGCATCATGTTATACGGATAGCCGTTGGTTTCTGGCGTATAGCCGATAATCGGCATCTGATACGTCTGCGCCAGCGCCTTAATGTGTTTGATACCGCCCGCTTTTAAGTCCGGCGCGAACGCGTGCGGGCGACCGCCCCAAATTTCGATGCCGTCGTAACCCAGCTCGCTTGCATCACGAAATGCGTGTTCAATAGGCAGCCGCTGGTGGCCGCAGGTAAACATACCTGTTTTCATCGGGTAACTCCTTGCGTAAATCCGGCCCGTTGCCGGGCCGGGAGAGGGATTAATATTCCACCAGACCACCGTAATAGCGGCGTTCATCCGGGTTGTGATCTTTGTAAATAGACAGGTAGTAGCAGAGCCACTCCATCGGCACAAACATCAGGAACGGTGCCAGCCACGGGTGCAGCCCTTGCGAAATTTCGGCGTAATCAATGACGATTACGTTGTCAGTACGCTGTTTAACAAAGTTAATGGCGCGTTCGGTGGTGTGGCGACTTTCGTCAATGCCGAGCAGGAACAGGAACGGAACGCCCGGCTCGACAATTTCCAGTGGGCCGTGGCGGAACTCTCCGCTTTCGATCACGCAGCCGTGCGTCCAGGTAAATTCCATTAGCGTTACAATGCCTTCTTTGTAACCCAGCGGGCGCAGCGGACCTGCAGCAACCGTATAAATCATCGGCCACTGGCTGGCCTGTTCACCAAGCTGGCGGCCTTTTTCTTCCCAGGTGCGTACCAGATGGCCGAGCGCATTCGGCAGCTGTTTGAGATCGTTTTTGATCTTGCCGATTTCCGCGTTCGGCGCGAGGCGGGTGATCATCTCCAGCACCACGCTGTAGCAGAGCAGCAGATGAATTTCCCAGATACAGTCGGCCTGATAATCAATGCTAAATTCCGCCGCCGAGGTAATCGGGCTGTCCGCGCGTTTGGTGAATGCCGCAGTGAGCGCGCCGCAGGCCCGGCCCAGCTCCAGCGCTTTGATTACCTCTTCTGTTTTACCGTAGTCAGAAACGCCAATTACTGCGCAACGATCGTCGAGGCGATACGGGGTGTTATCGCAGAACTCCCAGCCGGAAATGGCGTAGACCTGAAGATCGGAAAAGCGATCCGCCAGATGTTTCGCCGTTTGCGCCGCGTTGAGTGGCGATCCGCAGGCAACGAAATAAATACGATCAATGTCGCGCTTCACCATCTCTTCCACGATGGCATGCACCAGCGGAACGTCATGGCTGAGAACTTTTTCCACTTCCTGAACCATATTTTCGGTGACCAGAAAGTCCACGGTGCTTTTATCAATATCCAACATTTTATTTTCTCCAGATAACATTACGACAAAGCGTTGAGCTGGCGGCTACGCTTCGCCCAGAAGGCGTAAGCAGGCAGACCAGTGGCAATAACGATGACGGCGCAGATAAGGCCGGGAATCGGTGCCCAGACAAAGGTCGAGGCGACCAGAATGAGGCTTGATGCAATGGCGAGGGTGGTCATCAGCCCGAAAGCCGGAGTCCGCCACAGCGGTTTGTAATCGTCGCGTTTACGACACCAGATGATGGAGCCGAAGGTGAGGGTATTTTTGAAACACATCACCAGGGTGAAATAACCCAGCAGGCTGGTGAGATCGGAAACGAAGATGAAGAAGATCCCCAGCGCCCCTTGCAGGATGATGGAGACATCCGGCGTGTTGTATTTCGGGTGCACATGGCCGAAGCATTTGAAGAACAGATTGTCTTTTGCCATCGCATATTCCAGCCGCGGCTGGTACATCACGCAGCTGGAAAGTGAGCCAAGAATGACGATCATCGCCGTGATAGCCACGAAGATCCCGGCGGTGCTGCCGAGTGCGGGGATCCAGGTCAGGGCGTCGGAAATCGGCGTTTCAGAGTTGGCGAGTTTGTCGAAGGGCATCAGGCCGGAAATTACCAGCGCCAGCAGGGTGTAGAGCACCAGAACCAGCAGACAGGAACCAATCAGCGCTCGCGGCATGGTTTTGCCGGGGTTTTTGATTTCGCCGGTCATATAACAGATGGAGGCCATGCCGGTATACGACCAACTGGTGGCAGAGATCCCCGCCAGCAGCGCCATAAAGCTGCCCGTTGCGCCAATCGCAGTGGTGGTAGGCGCGGCAAAATTCTCCGCTTTAAACCAGAAGATCCCAAGGCCAATGACGATAGTGAACGGGATAATTTTGGCGATGGTGATCAGCGTCTGAAACGCTGCGCCGCCTTCGACGGAGCGCAGGTGCAGCAGCATAAAGGCGATAATTAATCCGGCGGCGATAAATTTACCGAGCAGAGGATCGATAGGCGTTAAAAAGCCAAGATTGCTGACAATCGCCAGCGCCATAATTGACAGCGAAGGCGCATCGTTGGCCCAGAAGCTGGCCCAGCCGGAGAGGAAAGCCAGCGGTCGGCTTCCGGCATTTTTCAGATAAACATAATCTGCGCCATTTTCCGGATAAGCGGTTGATAGCTCCGCATAGACGCACATTTGCGGGATCACAATTAATCCGCCGATGACAAACGCGAGCACCGTCAGCCACGGCGTGCCCGCCGCTTTTGCCACTTCACCCACAGATACAAAAATACCGGAGCCGACGGTTGTCCCGACGGCGATTGCAAGAACGGCCCAAAATCCGAGCTTGCGTTGGAGTTCCTGGCTTCCCATAGCGATACCTTTTTCTTGTCCAACACGTTGTAGGGGAGAGTTTGCAGTCATTTAAAAGGTAACATGACAATGCATGATGAATATAACAACATATGATGTTATGTAATGTGGAGGAAGATCACAAAATTTCGCACAGGATCGCGCTGTGGCTAATGGGTGTAGTTATCCAATTGAAATTAAAGTGAAAATATTTTTACGGGTGGGAGCAAGAAGGACGTAGAAACAAATACGCCCTCGGAAAATCCAGAGGGCGTCGGGCAATTAAACCGGCGTTAGCCGATTTCTGTCAGAGACTTACTGTGCAGTAGGACCGCAACCGCCAATGATTTTAGAAATAGAAATTGCCGGGTGCAGCAGGTAGTCGTAAGAGCAGTTCTTATCACGGTTTTCAATATGACCAGTACATGCAGTTAACGTAGCCAGTACTGCACCTACCAGTGCAACTTTAATAAATTTGTTCATTTACATTCCCTATGTATTATATATTGATTAATATTCATTGATTATATGAATATAAGCAGACTGCTCATTAAGAACGATATAGGAATATTTAATCGGCGTCAGTGAGTGAATGACTTAATTTTGTAAGTCGCTGTAACGTTGAATATAACGAGTCAAAAACAAATGATGTTTGTTAATGAGTTATATTTTTATCTGCTGAATATATAAAGAGACTTGTAAACAAAAAGGCCAGAATTCTCTGGCCCTGGTTAAATTAATGGTTGGAGAACCAGTTCAATTTATCGCGCAGGCCAACGACCCGACCAATAATAATTAATGATGGGCTGTTCATTTGCTGCGCCAGTTCGCCCAGCTGCGAGAGTGTACCGTCAATCACGCGCTGCGTGACTGCCGTTCCGTTTTCGACAATTGCCACCGGCATTTCGCCAGGCATACCGTGTTCAATCAGCTTTTGCTGAATAGTCGCGGCCTGATTCAACCCCATATAGAACACCAGCGTCTGTTTTTCTGCCGCCAGGTTTTCCCAGTCCAGTTCGCCACCGGTTTTTAAGTGTCCGGTAATTAAGCGTACGCTCTGGGCATAATCGCGATGCGTGAGCGGAATACCCGAATAGGCAGAGCAGCCAGAAGCTGCGGTAATACCCGGAACCACCGAGAACGGAATGCCTGCATTGCACAGTGTTTCCAGCTCTTCGCCACCACGACCAAAAATAAACGGATCGCCGCCTTTCAGCCGCACCACGCGTTTGCCTTTTTGCGCTTCCCGCAGCAGGATCTGGTTAATCTCTTCTTGCGGTACGCAGTGGTATCCCGCGCGTTTGCCGACGAAAACGCGATCCGCATCGCGGCGTACCAGATTCATAATATCGTCAGAAACCAGACGGTCGTAGACCACCACATCTGCCTGCTGAATTTGTTGCAGACCTTTCAGCGTCAGTAGTCCTGCATCGCCTGGACCTGCACCAACCAGTACCACTTCACCGCGATGATCGAGCGGTTCATTGATTAACTGTTCGGTCGTTTCGGTAATGGCTTTCTGATCGTTGTTTGCCAGCGACTGCGCCAGACGGTCATTAACGAACAGTTTTTCCCAGAAACGGCGACGTTCACCCATTGTAGCGAACTGCTGTTTTACCCGACTACGTAACTGCCCGGCATATTTCGCCACCTGACCCAGATGCAGCGGCAGCAGTGATTCGAGTTTTTCGCGCAACAGGCGCGCCAGAACCGGTGAGGTGCCGCCAGAGGAGACCGCTACCATTAGCGGTGAGCGGTCAATAATTGACGGCATAATAAAGCTGGCGGCTTTCGGCGCATCGACCACGTTACAGAAGATGCGACGAGCTTCAGCGGCTTCACTGACGCGCTGGTTAAGCGCGTCATCATCCGTCGCAGCAATCGCCAGCCAGCAGGTGTCGAGAAGGCTTTCATCAAATGGCCCTTCGACGAGGGTTAACATGCCTGCATCTGCCCATGCGGTGAACTGTGGAATAAACGCTAATGCATTCACCGTTAAGCGAGCGCCTGCGTCTAACAGCAACCTTGCTTTGCGTTCCGCGACATCACCACCGCCGACAATCAGACAGTCGCGATCGCGTAATTGGCAAAATATAGGCAAATGATCCACGTAAAAACCCCTTAGTAATTAACCGGCAGCTGTTTCAGTTTGATTAAATTTGTCCGCAACCGGACGATTCGCTTTCGGCGTAGCATACCAATAACCCAATCCCATGAATACGGCACCTGATAAAGTATTACCCAGCGTCACCCACAGCAGGTTATGACCAATACCCGCCAGCGTGTAGGCTTCGCTGTGGTTGCCAAACCAGGAGAGGGCGAACAGCGTCATGTTAGCGATGGAGTGCTCGTAGCCGGACGCGATAAATGCCAGCAGACACCACCAGATAGCGATAAATTTCGCCGCCCCTTCAGTGCGCAGCGCCATCCAGATTGCCAGGCAAACCAGCCAGTTACACAATGCACCTTTGAAGAACAGTACCATTGCCGGTGCAGTGGTTTTTGCCAGCGCGACGGAGTGAACGATGCTGGTATCTACCGGCAGCAGGCTACCGCCGCCCCAGCTATAGAGCATGGCAACGAAGACGGAACCGACCAGGTTACCCAGCCAGGTTTGCGGCAGGATTGCCCACATTTGCCCGTGGCTGATAGTGCCCGCTTTCACCCCAAAGGTGAGGAACATGGTGTGTCCGGTGAACAGTTCAGAACCGGCGATAATCACCAGCGTTAAGGCGATACCAAAGGTCGCGCCCATCACCAGCGGACGTATGGACGGATCGAGCAAATTACCGAGCGTGAAAATCAGGATGATCCCAAGACCCACATACGCGCCCGCCATTGCGGAGCTGACCCAGAAGCCGAGCGGGTTATTTGCCGACAGGCGTGCAATGCGCGCAGCGTTAGCCGCACACTTATTAATAGTGTCTGTAAACATTTGATTATCCTTTAAAAAATAAAAACAAAAAATAAAACAAAAAGTTTAAAAAATGTCCTGCAATATACCGAAGGTTATTACAGGACCATGCAAAAAGGGGAGGCATTGCGCCTCCCGTTAAAATATTAACCGCGCAGCTGTACCACGCCGTCTTTCACACGTGCTTCGTAGTGCTTGACGGAAAACTGTTCGTCTTCCATGCACAAGCCGTCGCTTAAGCGAAAACGTTGTTTTTTCAGCGGGCTGGCGACCCACAGCTCGCCCTGATGTTCCGCAATCAGCCCGCGTGACAGCACGCTGGACTCGAAGAACGGGTCGATGTTGCTGATCGCAAACACCTGGTCGCTGTGATACGGGCGGAAAATTGCTACCTGCTCGTCACCTAACAGCGCGCAGACGCCGGTTTCAGGCAGGATGTCATCGATTTTGCAGATGTCTTTCCACTGGCTCATGCGTTGTCCTCCACCAGAGTTACCGGGATACGTTCATACGGCGTTGCCGGACGGTGCTGTTCGCGCTCTGGCACCATCTGCACGTTCGGGTCACGCTTGTCGCTGTTGATGAAGTGTTTGAAGCGAGTCTGCGCAGACGGCGTATTGACCGTTTCAGTCCACTCACATACTACCGCTTCACGCAGGCGCGCCATCTCTTCTTCCAGATGTGCGTTCAGCCCCAGTTTGTCGTCAATGATCACCGCTTTCAGGTAATCGATGCCGCCTTCAAGGTTTTCTAACCACGGCGCGGTACGCGTCAGTTTGTCGGCGGTACGGATGTAGAACATCATGAAGCGGTCGAGATATTTGATCAGCGTTTCGCGATCGATATCCGCTGCCAGCAGATCCGCATGACGCGGTTTCATGCCGCCGTTACCGCAAACATACAGGTTCCAGCCTTTTTCAGTGGCGATAATACCCACGTCTTTACCCTGAGCTTCTGAACATTCACGGGTACAGCCGGAGACACCGAACTTCATTTTGTGCGGCGTACGGATGCCTTTGTAGCGGTTTTCCAGTTCCACGCCGAGGCCGACGCTGTCGCCAACACCGTAGCGGCACCAGGTGCTACCCACGCAGGTTTTCGCCATACGCAGTGCTTTCGCATAGGCATGACCGGTTTCGAAGCCGGCTTCAATCAGCTGACGCCAGATCTCCGGCAGATCGTCTTTCTGTGCGCCAAACATCGCCAGGCGCTGGGAGCCGGTGATTTTGGTGTAGAGATTAAATTCACGCGCGATACGACCTACTGCCATCAGCCCTTCCGGGGTGATTTCACCGCCCGGAGAACGCGGGATCACCGAGTAGGTGCCGTCTTTCTGGATGTTAGCGAGGAAGTTGTCGTTTGAATCCTGCAGCGGAGTATGTTCCGGCTTCAGAATGTATTCGTTCCAGCAGGAGGCCAGCAGCGAACCTACGGTCGGTTTACAAACTTCACAACCGTAGCCTTTGCCGTGTTTCGCCAGCAGTTCTTCGAAGGTTTTAATGCCTTCAACGCGGATTAAATGGAACAGTTCCTGACGCGAATAAGCAAAGTGTTCGCACAGGTTGTTGTTAACTTCGATGCCCTGTTTCGCCAGTTCTGCGTTCAGTACCTGAGTGACCAGCGGGATACAGCCACCGCAGCCAGTACCCGCTTTGGTTTCAGCTTTCAGCGCCGCAACGGTGTGGCAGCCTTTGTTGATGGCAGCAATCAGATCGCCTTTGGTGACGTCGAAGCAGGAGCAGATTTGCGCGCTGTCCGGCAGTTTATCAACACCGATAGACGGCTTACCGCTACCAGAGTGCGCCGGCAGAATCAGAGAATCCGGGTTTTCCGGCAGCTCGATCGCGTTCAGCACCAGTTGCAGCAGGTTACCGTAGTCGCTGGTATCGCCCACCAGTACCGCACCGAGCAGGGTTTTGTTGTCTTCGCTGACAATCAGGCGTTTGTAGATCTCTTTGCTTTCGTCGAGGTAAACGTAGCTACGTGCGCCAGGCGTGCGACCGTGCGCATCACCAATACCGCCTACGTCTACGCCCAGCAGTTTCAACTTGGCGCTAAGGTCAGCACCTTCAAAGGCGTTTTCGCTACCAAGAATATGGTCAACGGCGACCTGCGCCATTTTGTAGCCAGGTGCTACCAGACCAAATACACGGTTGTTCCAGCTTGCGCATTCACCGATGGCGTAGATATCCGGATCGGAAGTCTGGCAGGAATCATTTATGACGATACCCCCACGCGGAGCAACGTCCAGACCACACTGGGTTGCCAGCTTATCGCGCGGACGGATACCGGTAGAGAAGACGATAAAGTCGACTTCCAGTTCGCTGCCGTCGGCAAAACGCATGGTTTTACGCGCTTCAACACCTTCCTGCACAATCTCAAGGGTGTTTTTGCTGGTGTGAACGCGCACGCCCATACTTTCGATTTTGCGACGCAGCTGCTCGCCGCCCATCTGATCAAGCTGTTCCGCCATCAGCATAGGGGCAAATTCGATAACGTGGGTTTCAATACCTAAGTTTTTCAGCGCGCCAGCGGCTTCCAGACCTAACAGGCCGCCGCCAACAACGGCACCGCGTTTGCTGCGACGGGCGCAGGATTCAATGGCGTTGAGGTCTTCAATGGTGCGATAGACAAAGCAGTCCTGGGTATCAGAACCTTTGATTGGCGGGATCCACGGGTAGGAACCGGTCGCCATGATCAGCTTGTCATAAAAAACGGTGCGCCCGGCGCTGGAGTGAATCACCTTCTCCTGACGGTTGATGGTGATAGCGCGTTCGCCGACCAGAACTTTGATGCCGTGTTTCTCGTAGAAGCCTTCGCGCACCAGCGACAGCTCTTCGGCGGTGTGGTGAGAGAAGTAAGACGAGAGGTGTACGCGGTCATAAGCGATGCGCGGTTCTTCACAGAAAACGGTAATATCAAAGTTGGCCGCATCAGATTTATCAAGAAGATCTTCGATAAAGCGATGGCCGACCATACCGTTACCGATAATTGCGAGTCTGACTTTGCTCATTTTTGCCTCGATTTCTTTTCTATTACCGCCTACCTTAACGATTCAGCAACCCCGCTTATTGATGTAAATCAAATTCACCTTTATATACTCCTTAAGGGGTATATTGCTGATTTGTATAAATTTTCTTAAGTCACGGAATTGTCTGACATTTCATGTTTGTGCAAAAAACAGACAAAATGAACGGGTTTATAGAAATAGATGTACGTAGCAGGGTAAGAGAGGAAAAGGCCGGACGACGATAGCGCCGCCCGGCATGAGCAATTAATGAGAGGTCAGGGTGTTATGCTGACGGTGACGGCTGACGGCTGACGAAACCTAACAGGAAGCACATCACAAAGACGACAGCGTACAGACCGTTTGCTGTAAGCAGTGCCGCCTGCGGACCGCTATGTTCAACAATCGGGCCGGTAACCACAAAGGTCAACATAGTACCGATGGTCCCGCAGGTCAGGACAAAGTTAACCAGTTTTGGTGACGGTACTTTGGTCTGCTGTGAACCCAGGGTGATGATGGTGGTATAGATCGCGCTGGAGAAGAAGCCCAGGGCGAGAATTGACCACGCCATATGTGCCGGTGTTCCGGTGTTAAAGACGTACATCAGAATCGCAGCCAGACCCGCCAGTACGGTCAGGATACGTTGCAAATCAAAGAAGCGAAGAATAAAGCTGAACGCCCACATGCCGACCATATATGACATCCAGAAGTTACTCACCAGCGTGCCAGCGTCGTTCAGGCTCATGCCCAGGCCTTTGGCATACTCCGGCACCCAGGAGATAAAACCTAACTGACCGAGGATGTAGCACAGCGCCGCAACAGAGAGAAACAGCACGCCGATCCCCCATTTTTCTTTCACTACCGGAGCATCCGTTTTTGGTGCATGTTTGCCCAGTGCCGGGAACTCACAACCGAAGGTCAGAATAAAAATAGCGACATACACCAGCCCGATGCAGGCATAAACCCAGTACCACTCAATGCTGCGCGCCAGTAGAAACGCGGCGATCATTGGGAAAATCATCCCGGCCATACTGAAGAAGGAGTCGGTAAATAACAGGCGGGAACCGCGCTGACGCCCTTCATACATTTGTGTTATCAGGAATGTACCAATCGACATGGTGATGCCGCTGACCACCCCGAGAATGAACATCGCCGCCGAGAACAGCGCCAGGCTGTGGCTGAACATCAAACCGGCAACCGCCAGCACCATCAGGAGAAAGCCAAAACGTAACTGCGTTTTCAACGGGACGATTTCCATCAGCCAGGCGTTGAGGAAGATAGAGATTAAAATGCCGGCGTTGAGGAAGGTGAAGGTGTTACTCATACTGGAAACAGGCAGATTGAAATAATCGGCGATATTTCCCATCACCATCCCGGTGACAATAACCAACGCACCGGTCAGTGCGTAGGAGAGAAAGCTAATCCATGTGAGCTTGATGCGATTGCTGTTAGTCATGATTGGCCTGCGTTCAAAAATAAAATGGCATAGCGGGCTATGCCGCGAGCGGGCGATTTTAGGTGATTTTGTGATCTGATTAAATGTTTTATTGCAATCGGTTGCTAAATTGCATTTTAAGAGGTGATTTTGATCACAGAATAAAAAGTGATCGTCAGGTTACATATATTTCAGATACGTAAAATTAGGTAAAGGGATGGCCTTGTTCTTGAAGGCTATTTAGAATCTCTTCACTTGCTTTTTTTCTGCTCTGTTTGTTAAGGAAATCTCATGTTCAAATCGACCCTGGCGGCGATGGCTGCTGTTTTCGCTCTTTCTGCTCTTTCTCCCGCAGCAATGGCAGCGAAAGGGGACCCGCACGTATTGTTGACAACCTCAGCTGGTAACATCGAACTGGAGCTGGATAAACAAAAAGCGCCAGTATCTGTGCAAAACTTTGTCGATTATGTGAACAGCGGTTTTTATAACAACACTACCTTTCACCGCGTCATTCCTGGCTTTATGATTCAGGGCGGCGGTTTCACCGAGCAGATGCAGCAGAAAAAACCAAACCCGCCAATCAAAAATGAAGCCGATAACGGCCTGCGCAACACGCGTGGCACCATCGCGATGGCGCGTACCGCTGACAAAGACAGCGCCACCAGCCAGTTCTTTATCAACGTTGCCGATAACGCCTTCCTTGACCATGGTCAGCGTGATTTCGGTTACGCGGTATTTGGTAAAGTGGTGAAAGGCATGGACGTTGCCGATAAGATTTCCCAGGTGCCGACTCATGACGTTGGTCCGTACCAGAATGTGCCGTCAAAACCGGTAGTTATCCTCTCCGCTAAAGTCCTGCCGTAATGATTTCTCGCGCGGGCAATCTTGCCCGCGCTTCTGCTCTCCCGGCGTAACCCGGATTTGCCGCTTATACTTGTGGCAAATGGACACGTTCAGGGAGGCATCAAGTGAAGAAACTCACCGATAAGCAAAAGTCCCGTCTCTGGGAGCTTCAGCGTAATCGTAATTTCCAGGCCAGTCGCCGTCTTGAAGGCGTCGAGATGCCTTTAGTCACTCTTACTGCCGCAGAGGCTTTAGCGCGCCTTGAAGAGCTGAGGAGGCACTATGAGCGATAAATTCGGCGAAGGGCGCGATCCGTATCTTTATCCTGGCCTTGATATCATGCGTAACCGGCTGAACATCCACCAGCAGCAGCGGCTGGAACAGGCCGCTTACGAAATGACGGCGCTGCGTGCTGCGACCATTGAGCTTGGTCCGCTGGTGCGCGGTTTACCGCATTTGCGCACTATCCATCGCCAGCTGTATCAGGATATTTTCGACTGGGCGGGGCAACTGCGTGAAGTTGATATTTATCAGGGCGATACGCCGTTCTGCCACTTTGCCTATATCGAAAAAGAGGGCAATGCCCTGATGCAGGATCTGGAGGAAGAAGGTTATCTGGTTGGCCTGGAGAAAGGGAAGTTCGTCGAGCGGCTGGCACATTACTATTGTGAAATCAACGTGCTGCATCCCTTTCGGGTGGGAAGTGGTCTGGCACAGCGGATCTTCTTCGAGCAACTGGCGATTCATGCGGGCTACCAACTGAGCTGGCAGGGTATCGAAAAAGAGGCCTGGAATCAGGCAAATCAGAGTGGGGCAATGGGGGATCTCACCGCGCTGCAGATGATATTTAGCAAAGTGGTAAGCGAAGCCGGGGAATCTGAGTAAAATAGCGCGGTTCTTTCGTACCGGAGCCGCCATGATCCTGCTTATTGATAACTACGATTCTTTTACCTGGAACCTCTACCAGTACTTTTGTGAACTGGGGGCGGATGTGCTGGTTAAGCGCAACGATGCGTTGACGTTGGCGGATATCGACGCCCTTAAACCACAAAAAATTGTCATCTCACCCGGCCCCTGTACGCCAGATGAAGCCGGGATCTCCCTTGACGTTATTCGCCACTATGCCGGACGCTTGCCGATTCTTGGTGTCTGCCTCGGTCATCAGGCAATGGCACAGGCATTTGGCGGCAAAGTTGTGCGCGCCGCAAAGGTCATGCACGGCAAAACCTCGCCGATTACACATAGCGGTGAGGGCGTATTTCGGGGGCTGGCAAATCCACTTACCGTGACACGCTACCATTCGCTGGTGGTGGAACCTGACTCATTACCAGCGTGCTTTGAAGTGACGGCCTGGAGCGAAACCCGCGAGATTATGGGGATTCGCCATCGCCAGTGGGATCTGGAAGGTGTGCAGTTCCACCCGGAAAGTATTCTCAGCGAACAAGGACATCAACTGCTGGCTAATTTCCTGCATCGCTGATTTCTGATTGCCATTCAGTGATTTTTTATGCATATTTTGTGATTATAATTTCACATTGGTTTATGCGTAACAGGGTGATCATGAGATGGCAATTGAACAAACAGCAATTACACGCGCGACTTTCGATGAAGTGATCCTGCCGATTTATGCTCCGGCAGAGTTTATTCCGGTAAAAGGTCAGGGGAGCCGAATCTGGGATCAGCAAGGCAAGGAGTATGTCGATTTTGCGGGTGGCATTGCAGTTACGGCGTTGGGCCATTGCCATCCTGCGCTGGTGAACGCGTTAAAAACCCAGGGCGAAACTCTGTGGCATATCAGTAACGTTTTCACCAATGAACCGGCGCTGCGTCTTGGTCGTAAACTGATTGAGGCAACGTTTGCCGAACGCGTGGTGTTTATGAACTCCGGCACGGAAGCTAACGAAACAGCCTTTAAACTGGCACGCCATTACGCCTGTGTGCGTCATAGCCCGTTCAAAACCAAAATTATCGCCTTCCATAACGCTTTTCATGGTCGCTCGCTGTTTACCGTCTCGGTGGGCGGGCAACCAAAATATTCCGATGGCTTTGGGCCAAAACCGGCAGACATCATCCACGTTCCCTTTAACGATCTCCACGCAGTGAAAGCGGTGATGGATGATCACACCTGTGCGGTGGTGGTTGAGCCGATCCAGGGTGAGGGCGGCGTGACGGCAGCGACGCCAGAGTTTTTGCAGGGCTTGCGCGAGCTGTGCGATCAACATCAGGCATTATTGGTGTTTGATGAAGTGCAGTGCGGGATGGGGCGGATCGGCGATCTGTTTGCTTACATGCACTACGGCGTGACGCCGGATATTCTGACCTCTGCGAAAGCGCTAGGCGGCGGCTTCCCGGTTAGCGCCATGCTGACCACGGCAGAAATAGCTTCTGCATTTCATCCTGGTTCTCACGGTTCCACCTACGGCGGTAATCCTCTGGCCTGTGCAGTAGCGGGGGCGGCGTTTGATATCATCAATACCCCTGAAGTGCTGGAAGGCATTCAGGCGAAACGCCAGCGTTTTGTTGGCCATTTGCAGAAGATCGATCAGCAGTACGATGTGTTTAGCGATATTCGCGGTATGGGGCTGTTGATTGGTGCGGAGCTGAAACCACAGTACAAAGGTCGGGCGCGTGATTTCCTGTATGCGGGTGCAGAGGAAGGCGTAATGGTGCTGAACGCCGGACCGGATGTGATGCGTTTTGCGCCGTCGCTGGTGGTGGAAGATGCGGATATCGATGAAGGGATGCAACGTTTCGCCCACGCGGTGGCGAAGGTGGTTGGGGCGTAAATAAGACGCATCAGGCAAAAGATGTCGGATGCGGCGTGAACGCTGTATCCGAAGGTAGCCTGTATTACGCCTTCGAATCCCGCAACTTGCGACTCAGCCAAATCCCGTGATGCGGTCGCTGACGCCATGCCATCGACGAAATGGTGTGCATGGTGTTCAGATGACCAATAACCCGCTGTAAATGCTGCTCCAGCGTACCTGCCGCGCCTTCGTGCGGCTGCATCTCCGGCGCATCCATGATATTGGCATCGCCGGAACTACCCGGTTCGTCATACTCCAGCCGCTGCTGACAACGCTGAATGGCGATTTCACAAGACTGCAAATATTCTTGCGCCAGTTCAGGTGGCAATGCCCGGTGTTCCCGTGCCAGCGTGGTCATGGCATTGATATGCTCAACAATAAACTGACTGTGCGTTACCCACAGTTTCATATCTGCCAGATAATGGCTGTTGAATGCCGGTTCCTGCATCGCCTGATTCAATGAGTTATACAGAGTGTTATGCGCCTGATTCACCCGCATTCGCTGCCAGGCCAGTGGCGTAGGTTGCGGATCCTCGCTCAGAATCAAACGAATCGCTTCCTGATAGGCTTCTAAAGCGTCATGGGCGTTCTTACGCAATAACCCGCTCTGCCACTGCGGCCACAGCCAGACGGTACCACCGAAAGCAATTAAACAACCAATAATAGTATCGATAAGACGCGGAAGGATGTATTGCTCGCCGTTCAACCACAATAGTTGCAGGGTATACACTGCGGTAATGGTAAAGCCGACCGTCGCCCAGCCGTAGTTTTTGCGCAATATCAGGTAGCTGGCGAGGGTGGTAATCAGCATCAAGGTCAGGGTGTAACCTTCGGGAATTTTAAAGTGCAGGGCAACGCCCGCAATGATTAACCCGACCACGGTTCCCACGGAGCGATTCACAATCCTCAGACGGGTTGCGCCATAGCCATTTTGCGTCACCAGCAATACCGTCATCAGGATCCAGTACGACTTCGGCAGATGCAGCGCGGTGCCCATCAGGCTGGCAACGCTTAACATCACACTGAGTCGTCCGGCATTGCGTAGCGCCGGAGACTTTAGTGACAGATAACTTTTCAGCGCCGGAAGTAACGGCATTCGCCGCTGTTTATCGGCCAGTAAGTCACGGGCATAGAGCGGTTTTTGGGTGCGCAGCACGCGGGCGATGCGGCTGAAATGCCAATAGCAGAATTGCCCAACCGGATTATCCGGATGCTGGCGGGCGATTTTTTCCAGTGCGCCAATTTGCTTTTCCATCGTAAAACGCGTCGGCAGGCGATGGTAAAGAATGTCATCAGCCAGCACGCGCAGGCGAGCGGCGACGGTTTGCGCATTCCAGCGAATAACTTCCTCCGCATGGCTACGCTCGACCAGCTTTTGCACCTCTTCCGGCTGATGCAAACTGACCGAAATATGTTCCTGCAAATCCAGCGCCTCCTGGAAAATACGCAGCATCCGCTTGTAATCGGTATTATTTTGCGCGGAAAGCATATGCATTTGCTGATAGCACTGGGTAATTAAATCGACCGCTTTTTGCTGGCGCACCAGCAGCGGCGGCAGCGCTTTTTCAGGGTCGGTGTGCTGGGTAAGCAGGCTGTATTTGGCTTCACAATAATCTGCCAGTTCACGGTACAGCAGACTTAGTGACTCGCGCAGCGGTTGTTCGCGCCAGATCCAGAACCAAAACCAGTTAAACAATCCGTACCAGAGAGTGCCCAACGCATAGATGAGCAACGGTTCCCAGACCGGCATGTATCCCGCCAGACTGAGGGTAAAAATGGCGGCGAGCAGCGATGCGGGAAGCAATTTTGCGTGCAATGGCCCCAGCTCAGCAGTGACGCCAAGTACCAGCGTTAATCCGGTCAGCAAAAAGGGCAGGGGAACATCTTTTGCCAGTAACAGCTGTGTCAGCAAGCTACAGGTGGCAAACAGCGACGCACCAATGATTAAGCGTTTGAAAAAACGTTTATGAGGCGTATCAAGGCCCGCAATATTGCAACAGGCAGGAACGAGGGAGAAGAGCAGACCGAATCGTAATTCGCCAAGCATTAACCCAACGGCCACGGGCAAACATAGCACCAGCGTTTGTCGAAGTGCATAGTTGATATCGGGGTGATAAATCAGCCTGCGCCACATCTGGGGAAACAAAATGGCGCGCTACTCAGTAACGCGCCACTCCGACGGGATTAACGAGTGCCGTAAACGACGATGGTTTTACCGTGTGCGGAGATCAGGTTCTGATCTTCCAGCATCTTCAGAATGCGTCCCACGGTTTCACGAGAACAGCCGACAATCTGACCGATTTCCTGACGGGTAATTTTGATTTGCATACCGTCCGGGTGAGTCATAGCATCCGGTTGTTTTGCCAGGTTCAGCAGAGTCTGTGCAATGCGGCCCGTCACGTCGAGGAACGCCAGGTTGCCCACTTTCTCTGAAGTGACTTGCAGGCGACGCGCCATCTGTGCAGACAGACGCATCAGAATGTCCGGGTTTACCTGAATCAATTGGCGAAATTTTTTGTACGAAATTTCAGCCACTTCACAGGCGGTTTTCGCACGTACCCATGCGCTACGTTCCTGGCCCTCTTCAAACAGGCCCAGTTCGCCAATAAAATCACCCTGATTCAGATAGGAGAGGATCATTTCTTTACCCTCTTCGTCTTTGATCAGCACTGCCACAGAGCCTTTAACGATGTAGTACAGCGTTTCCGCTTTTTCACCCTGGTGAATAAGCGTGCTCTTGGATGGGTACTTATGAATGTGGCAATGAGACAAGAACCATTCGAGAGTCGGGTCTGTTTGCGGTTTGCCAAGCACCATGCGCGGTTATCCTCTGTTATAAGCTTTCTCCAGAGCCAGAAAACGCCGCTGTCTCTGGATTGCCGAAATGTGCTTCCCGCTATCTGGGAAGAGGCTGT
Source organism: Escherichia sp. WS3227_2 (assembly GCF_046486495.1). Classification (NCBI taxonomy): domain Bacteria; kingdom Pseudomonadati; phylum Pseudomonadota; class Gammaproteobacteria; order Enterobacterales; family Enterobacteriaceae; genus Escherichia; species Escherichia sp. WS3227_2. The sequence continues at coordinate 15,332 of NZ_JBJQLG010000007.1, read as the reverse complement.
CAAATACGTACTGCATCTGTTATGTGAAGTCCGTTACACACATGCAGTACATCAATGTATTACTGTAGCATCTTGACTGTTTTAGCATAGCTTTCGCCGTGTGTCTCCTGGTGTCTCGCTTCAGCTTGACTCAGGTCGCCTTCTGTTGCGCGATTTGCTCAGTACGCGTACGCTGTGAATAAATTTGATGCAGTGGAGTGGCAAAAATGCAAGCGCGAGTGAAGTGGGTCGAAGGGTTAACTTTTCTGGGCGAATCCGCCTCTGGTCACCAGATTTTAATGGACGGTAACTCTGGTGATAAAGCACCAAGTCCGATGGAAATGGTGTTGATGGCGGCGGGTGGTTGCAGTGCCATCGATGTGGTTTCTATTCTGCAAAAAGGGCGTCAGGATGTGGTCGATTGTGAAGTAAAATTGACCTCTGAACGCCGCGAAGAGGCACCACGCCTGTTTACGCACATTAATCTGCATTTTATCGTCACCGGTCGCGACCTGAAAGACGCAGCGGTTGCGCGTGCGGTAGATCTCTCTGCCGAGAAATATTGTTCAGTGGCGTTGATGCTGGAAAAAGCGGTGAATATTACTCACTCGTATGAAGTGGTTGCCGCGTGATTTAACTATCCCATTGTGAAGCCGGATAGTATTTTATCCGGCGTAATAGCAAAGTTACTCGATTTTCTTTCCTTCCATCAATCGTTGCACCAGCGGCAGCATAATTAATTCCATTGCCAGACCCATTTTGCCGCCCGGTACCACTAACGTATTGATGTGGGAAATGAATGAGCCTTGCAACATCGCCAGCAGCCAGGGGAAATCGATCCCTTCCAGATTACGAAAATGGATCACCACAAAGCTTTCATCCAGCGACGGGATAGCTTTTGCCGCGAACGGGTTTGAAGTGTCGACGGTGGGAACGCGCTGGAAGTTAAGATGGGTGCGGGAAAACTGCGGTGTGATGTAGTTGATATAGTCTTCCATTGAGCGCACTACCGAGTCCATCACTGCTTCTCGTGAGTGCCCGCGCTCGCTGGTGTCGCGGATCAGTTTTTGAATCCACTCAAGGTTAACGATAGGCACCACGCCGACCAGTAAGTCCACATGCTGCGCAACGTTATGCTGTGGCGTGACTACGCCGCCGTGTAAACCTTCATAAAACAGTACATCAGTGGGTTCCGGTAAAGGTTGCCAGGGGGTGAATGTCCCCGGTACCTGATTCCACGGTACGGCTTCATCGTAGGTATGCAGATATTTGCGAGATTTCCCTTTGCCGCTCTGACCATATTCAATGAAGGTTTGTTCCAGCAGGCCAAAGTCGTTCGCTTCGGGGCCGAAGTAGCTGATATGCCGCCCGGCGTCGCGCGCTTTGCGGATCGCCATGTCCATTTCCGGGCGGGTGTAACGGTGAAAACTGTCGCCTTCCACCTCGGCTGCATGCAGATTTAACTGCGCGAATATTTTACGAAACGCGAGGCTGGTGGTGGTGGTCCCCGCGCCGCTAGATCCTGTTACCGCAATGACCGGATGTTTGGCAGACATAGTAACTCCATGACTTAGCTATCATTATTATCTCGTCCGCCGACGGTTGCAGGTTATTCGCGAAACTGACTGCGCGGCATGATATTGACCGTTTCGTGCAGCTCCGACCATACCAGCACCGCTTCTCCGCACTGTAGCTGGCGTTTGACGTCGGCGACTTTCTGTTCAAGTGTACGCTCATGTTCACCATAATCGGTGCCTTCACGTAACACAAAGCTTTCAATTAAATTTTCCAGCGTTTCGGGGGAGAGGTCTTGCCACGGAATCAACATGATTTCGCCTCCAGATACGTTGTTAACCAGTCAGGAATGCGTGACTCCAGCCACATTTGTGGATGAAGTAATGTACCGCCAATAAAGCCAACATGACCGCCATGTTCAGTCAGCTGATACTCCACCTGCGGGGGGAGACTTTCCGGTTTCGGGATCACCTGATGATCCATAAACGGATCGTCTTTGGCGTGAATAATCAGCGTCGGTTTGGCTATCCGATTGAGCATCGGCATGGCGCTACACTGACGATAATAGTCGATAGCGTCAGCGTAGCCGTGAATTCTGGCGGTGATGAGATCGTCAAATTCACGGATGCGACGTACCGATTTTAACTGCGCGAGATTAATCGGCAGCGTTCCGGGGTAGGCTGCCAGCTTGCGCGCGGCATTGGCTTTTAACAGGTTCAGCAAGTAACGCTGATAAACGCGGGAAAAGCCCTTTTCCATATGGTAACTACAGGCCTCCAGCATAAATGGCGCGGAGACAATTACCGCTGCATCAATCGGGAGGTTATTACCTTCTTTTGCCAGCAAACAGGCCAGCATATTTCCGCCGAGCGAATAGCCGACGGCAGCCGTTGGCGCATGACCAAATTCGCGTTGCAGCCAGCGTAAAAACCAACTGGCGTCTTCGGTTTCGCCCGAATGGTAAATGCGGTGCATACGGTTTGGTTCACCGCTGCATCCGCGAAAATGCATCACCACGCCCAGCCAGCCACGCTTTTGCGCCGCCTCAACCAGACCGTGGGCGTAAGGGCTATTGAGACTGCCTTCGAGCCCGTGAAACACGACTAAACGCGGTTTATGCCGCGCCTGTGCAGGATCTTCACTCCACGCGAGATCGACAAAATCGCCGTCGGGCAACTCCAGTCGCTGCCAGTGCGGGGTGAATTTCACCTTGCGACGAAACAGACGCGGCAGCATGGTTTGTAGATGACAATTGCTAAAGCCGCGCATAGGGGTGAATTCAGCACTGCTGCTGAATTCATTGGCATCGGTCGTCGTTATCTGCGCCATCAGTTGCTTTGGCCTTCCAGCAGCATCTGCTCAAGCTGCTCCTGGGCTTCCAGCCACGCCATTTCGCACTCTTCCAGGCCGGATTTGGCGCTGGCTTGCTGTTGCAGGCAGGCGGTCAGTTCTGCTTTACGGCTTTGATCGTACAGTTCGCTGTCGCCGAGTTTCTCTTCCGCCTGCGCCAGCTGTGCGTTCAGCTTTTCCATCTCTTTTTCCAGACGGGCGATCTCTTTACGCAGCGGTTGGGTTTGCGCACGCAGCTCCGCTTCCCGACGCTTCTGATCTTTACGTGCCTGGGCGCTGTTTGCGTTCTCTTTTGGCGCTTCGTCGGTCTGGTTTTCCTGCTTTTGTACGTCGCTCAACCACTGTTGATAATCTTCCAGATCGCCGTCGAACGGTTCGACTTTACGATCGTGAACCAGGTAGAGATCGTCAGTGGTGGAACGCAGCAAATGACGGTCGTGCGAGACGACAACCAGCGCGCCTTCGAACTCGATTAATGCTTCGGTGAGTGCCTGACGCATGTCGAGGTCAAGGTGGTTGGTCGGTTCGTCGAGCAGCAGCAGATTCGGACGCTGCCAGACGATTAATGCCAGCACCAGGCGGGCTTTTTCCCCACCGGAAAAGCGGCGCGTTTCTTCCGTCACTTTATCGCCCTGGAAACCAAAGCCGCCGAGGTAGTCACGCAGTTTTTGTTCCAGTTCCTGCGGCGCTAAACGTGCCAGATGTTGAATAGGCGATTCGTCGGCGCGCAGGTATTCCAGTTGATGCTGGGCGAAGTAGCCGAGCTTGATCCCTTTCGCCAGACCAATTTCACCGCTGACTGGCGCAAGTTCGCCAGCTAACAGTTTGATTAATGTCGATTTACCCGCGCCGTTGCGGCCTAACAGACCAATGCGCGAGCCGGGCACCAGATTCAGTTTAATCGAGTCGAGAATAATGCGATCACCATAGCCTGCGCTGACTTTTTCCATCTTTAATAACGGATTAGGCAGGCTTTCCGGCGCGCGGAAGCTAAAACGAAACGGGTTGTCGACGTGCGCGGGGGCAATCAGCTCCATACGCTCCAGCATCTTAATACGGCTCTGGGCCTGCTTCGCTTTGGTGGCTTTGGCACGGAAACGGTCGATATAACTTTGCAGATGCGCCACGCGTTCCTGCTGGCTTTCGTACATCGCTTGTTGCTGCGCCAGACGGGTGGCGCGCTGTACTTCAAACGAACTGTAGTTGCCGGTGTACTCGAACATGCTTTGTTGTTCGATATGAATAATTTTATCGACGATCGGATCGAGGAAATCGCGGTCGTGAGAGATCAGGATCAGCGTGCCCTGATAGCTCTTCAGCCATTTTTCCAGCCAGATAACGGCATCGAGATCGAGGTGGTTAGTCGGTTCGTCGAGCAGCAGCAAGTCTGAACGGCAAATCAGCGCCTGGGCAAGGTTAAGACGCATACGCCAGCCACCGGAGAAATCACTTACCGGACGCTCGAGTTGTTCATTGCTGAAACCGAGGCCGTGCAACAGACTTGCGGCGCGGGAGCGAATACTCCATGCGTCAATAGCATCCAGCTTGCCATGAATGGTCGCAATGGCGTGCCCGTCGTTACGTTCGTTGGCGTCGCGTAGCTGCGCTTCCAGTTGGCGATATTCACGGTCGCCGTCAATGACATATTCCAGCGCTGCTTGCGGTAACGCCGGCGTTTCCTGATTCACCCACGCCAGTTGCCAGCTTCCCGGAAAGGTGTAGCTGCCGCCGTCGGCGCTGAGTTCATTTTTCAGCAATGCCAGCAGGGTAGATTTACCACAGCCGTTTTTACCCACCAGGCCGACTTTCTGCCCGGGGTTGATGGTGGCGGTGGCATTATCCAGCAGGACGCGCACGCCGCGACGAATTTGTAACGAGGAGAAAACAATCATAAGGTGCCGTATGTTCAGACTATGTTAACTTATCATTATGATAATGTAATGTATGGGCGAGCTGCCGCACCGGGCGCAATGGTAGCCCAAAACAGCGACTATACACAAAAACCATACCGGGAGGGGGATGATGTCTCAGCCAGCGAAAGTTTTGCTGCTGTATGCCCATCCGGAATCTCAGGACTCGGTGGCAAACCGGGTACTGCTTAAACCGGCCACGCAGCTCAGCAATGTTACCGTGCACGACCTTTACGCGCACTATCCCGATTTTTTTATTGATATCCCCCGTGAGCAGGCATTACTGCGCGAGCACGAGGTGATTGTCTTTCAGCATCCTCTTTATACCTATAGCTGCCCGGCGCTACTGAAAGAGTGGCTGGACCGGGTATTAAGCCGTGGTTTTGCCAGCGGGCCGGGAGGAAACCAACTGGCGGGAAAGTACTGGCGTAGCGTGATTACCACCGGCGAGCCGGAAAGTGCTTACCGTTATGACGCCTTGAATCGCTACCCGATGAGCGATGTTCTGCGCCCCTTTGAACTAGCGGCGGGCATGTGCCGGATGCATTGGTTGAGTCCCATCATTATTTACTGGGCGAGACGGCAAAGCGCACAGGAGCTGGCGAGTCACGCCAGAGCCTACGGTGACTGGCTGGCAAATCCGCTGTCTCCAGGAGGCCGCTGATGGAAGGTTCCGATTTTTTACTCGCAGGAGTGTTGTTTCTCTTCGCGGCGGTGGCTGCGGTGCCGCTGGCATCGCGGCTGGGTATTGGCGCTGTGTTGGGATATTTGCTGGCAGGGATTGCAATTGGCCCGTGGGGGCTGGGTTTTATTAGCGACGTCGATGAGATCCTCCACTTTTCGGAACTCGGCGTGGTGTTCCTGATGTTTATCATCGGCCTGGAGTTGAATCCCTCCAAGCTTTGGCAATTGCGGCGTTCGATTTTTGGCGTAGGTGCGGCACAGGTGCTGTTAAGCGCGGCGTTGCTGGCGGGATTATTGATGCTGACGGATTTCGCCTGGCAGGCGGCGGTGGTCGGTGGTATTGGCCTTGCGATGTCCTCAACCGCAATGGCGTTGCAACTGATGCGTGATAAAGGGATGAATCGCAGCGAATCCGGGCAGCTCGGGTTTTCGGTTCTGCTGTTTCAGGATCTGGCAGTGATCCCGGCACTGGCGTTAGTGCCGTTGTTGGCGGGTTCGGCAGACGAACATTTCGACTGGATGAAGATCGGCATGAAGGTGCTGGCGTTTGTCGGCATGCTGATTGGCGGGCGCTATTTACTGCGTCCGGTATTCCGCTTTATTGCAGCTTCTGGCGTGCGGGAAGTGTTCACCGCCGCGACGTTGCTGCTGGTGTTGGGTTCCGCATTGTTTATGGATGCGCTGGGGCTGTCGATGGCGCTCGGTACGTTTATTGCAGGCGTGCTGCTGGCGGAAAGTGAATATCGCCATGAACTGGAAACGGCTATCGATCCGTTTAAGGGGTTGCTGCTCGGTTTGTTCTTTATCTCTGTCGGCATGTCGCTCAACCTCGGGGTGCTTTATACCCATCTGTTGTGGGTAGTGATAGCTGTGGTTGTGCTGGTGGCGGTGAAAATTCTCGTGCTGTATCTGCTGGCGCGACTGTATGGCGTGCGTAGCTCAGAGCGGATGCAGTTTGCTGGCGTGTTGAGTCAGGGCGGTGAGTTTGCCTTTGTGCTCTTTTCTACCGCTTCTTCACAACGCTTATTCCAGGGTGACCAGATGGCGCTGTTGCTGGTGACGGTGACGCTTTCCATGATGACCACGCCGCTGCTGATGAAGCTGGTAGATAAATGGCTATCCCGCCAGTTTAACGGACCGGAAGAAGAGGATGAAAAACCGTGGGTCAACGATGATAAACCGCAGGTCATTGTCGTGGGCTTTGGACGTTTTGGTCAGGTGATTGGTCGTTTGCTGATGGCAAATAAAATGCGCATTACTGTGCTGGAGCGGGATATCAGTGCCGTTAACCTGATGCGCAAATATGGCTACAAAGTTTATTACGGCGACGCCACGCAGGTAGATCTTTTACGTTCTGCGGGTGCAGAGGCCGCTGAGTCTATCGTCATTACCTGTAATGAGCCGGAAGACACCATGAAACTGGTGGAAATATGCCAGCAGCACTTTCCGCATTTACATATTCTTGCGCGAGCGCGCGGACGTGTGGAGGCGCATGAGTTATTACAGGCAGGGGTGACGCAGTTTTCTCGTGAGACATTCTCCAGTGCGTTAGAGCTGGGGCGCAAGACGCTGGTCACGCTAGGCATGCATCCACATCAGGCGCAGCGGGCGCAACTGCATTTTCGCCGCCTGGATATGCGGATGTTGCGGGAGCTCATCCCAATGCATGCCGACACCGTACAAATTTCTCGCGCCAGGGAAGCCCGACGCGAACTGGAAGAGATTTTCCAGCGTGAAATGCAACAAGAACGACGCCAGCTGGACGGCTGGGATGAATTTGAGTAGAGGGTAAAGATGGCAATCCGAAAACGTTTTATTGCGGGGGCAAAATGCCCGGCCTGTCAGGCGCAGGATTCAATGGCGATGTGGCGCGAAAATAATATTGATATTGTTGAATGTGTTAAGTGCGGACATCAGATGCGAGAAGCGGACAAAGAAGCCCGCGATCACGTTCGCAAAGATGAGCAAGTGATCGGGATTTTTCATCCGGACTAGCGATATGCGCCGAGTTTTTTTAAGCTAGTGAGTACACGGCTGCAGAATTCCGCTACAATCTGCGCCACTATTCTTCCCATGCTCAGGAGATATCATGAAAGTAGCAAAAGACCTGGTGGTCAGCCTGGCCTATCAGGTACGTACAGAAGACGGTGTGTTGGTTGATGAGTCTCCGGTGAGTGCGCCGCTGGACTACCTGCATGGTCACGGTTCCCTGATCTCTGGCCTGGAAACGGCGCTGGAAGGTCACGAAGTTGGCGACAAATTTGATGTCGCTGTTGGCGCGAACGACGCTTACGGTCAGTACGACGAAAACCTGGTGCAACGCGTTCCTAAAGACGTATTTATGGGCGTTGATGAACTGCAGGTAGGTATGCGTTTCCTGGCTGAAACTGACCAGGGTCCGGTACCGGTTGAAATCACTGCGGTTGAAGACGATCACGTCGTGGTTGATGGTAACCACATGCTGGCCGGTCAGAACCTGAAATTCAACGTTGAAGTTGTGGCGATTCGCGAAGCGACTGAAGAAGAACTGGCTCATGGCCACGTTCACGGTGCGCACGATCATCACCACGATCACGACCACGACGGTTGCTGCGGTGGTCATGGCCACGATCACGGTCATGAACACGGTGGCGAAGGCTGCTGCGGCGGTAAAGGTAACGGCGGTTGCGGTTGCCACTAATACCGAAAAAGTGACAAAAAAGCGGGGAATCCCCGCTTTTTTTACGCCTCAATAATGTGGCGGTGGCGTTTCTTCAGCCTGCGACGCGATGTTCGACGGCTGGCTGGCTTTTAGCTTCTCGGTCAGCAGACGCAGATGATCGCGCAGTTTCGCCATCTCCATTTCATGAGCGGTCACCGTGACGTTCAGTTCTTCAATGGTGATTTCCTGAAAAGCCAGTCGGCTCTCCAGCTCTGCCAGGCGTGCTTCAAATGATAAATCCTGCATGATTCACCTCTTTTGTCGAATGGTCGCCGCGGATTCTACTTAACTTTGCTGCCCGAGACAGCACTCATTTCGCGGTCATCGAAACTAATTTAAACAAAAAGAGTCTGAAAATAGATGATAATAGGGCGTGTCTGTATGTAGATTTGTTCGACAACGCTTTATAGTACCCTTCTGATAATAGTTAACCCTGGGGTGAGATGCCCCGATCCTGGAGATATGGATGAAATCACTGTTTAAAGTAACGCTGCTGGCGACCACAATGGCCGTTGCCCTGCATGCACCGATCACTTTTGCTGCTGAAGCTGCAAAACCTGCTACAACTGCTGACAGCAAAGCAGCGTTCAAAAATGACGATCAGAAATCAGCTTATGCACTGGGTGCTTCGCTGGGTCGTTACATGGAAAATTCTCTTAAAGAACAAGAAAAACTGGGCATCAAACTGGATAAAGATCAGCTGATCGCTGGTGTTCAGGATGCATTTGCTGATAAGAGCAAACTCTCCGACCAAGAGATCGAACAGACACTGCAAGCATTCGAAGCTCGCGTGAAGTCTTCTGCTCAGGCGAAGATGGAAAAAGACGCGGCAGATAACGAAGTGAAAGGTAAAGAGTACCGCGAGAAATTTGCCAAAGAGAAAGGTGTGAAAACCTCTTCAACTGGTCTGGTTTATCAGGTAGTCGAAGCCGGTAAAGGCGAAGCACCGAAAGACAGCGATACTGTTGTCGTGAACTACAAAGGTACGCTGATCGACGGTAAAGAGTTCGACAACTCTTACACCCGTGGTGAACCGCTCTCTTTCCGTCTGGACGGTGTTATTCCGGGTTGGACAGAAGGTCTGAAGAACATCAAGAAAGGCGGTAAGATCAAACTGGTTATTCCACCAGAACTGGCTTACGGCAAAGCGGGTGTTCCGGGGATCCCACCGAATTCTACCCTGGTGTTTGACGTAGAGCTGCTGGATGTGAAACCAGCGCCGAAGGCTGATGCAAAGCCGGAAGCTGATGCGAAAGCCGCAGATTCTGCTAAAAAATAAGCATTAAGAACCGCCGCCTGACCAGGCGGCGGTTTTTTTATTACAGGCCGGATATAATTAGTGCTGGAAAGCGGAACCTCCGCTGTATTAATTTAGTTACCCGCATCATTAATGAGCCTGCCCTGAAAAGTTAACGACAGGCTCCTGAAAAGGAGTGTTTTTTTTCATGTCCAGGTCGCTTTTAACCAACGAAACCAGTGAGTTGGATTTACTGGATCAACGTCCTTTCGACCAGACCGATTTTGATATTCTGAAATCCTACGAAGCGGTGGTGGACGGGTTAGCGATGCTTATTGGCTCCCACTGTGAAATCGTTTTGCACTCTTTGCAGGATCTAAAATGTTCAGCCATTCGCATTGCTAACGGTGAACATACAGGCCGGAAGATTGGTTCGCCAATTACCGACCTGGCGCTACGTATGCTGCACGATATGACGGGAGCGGATAGCAGCGTTTCTAAATGCTACTTTACTCGCGCCAAAAGCGGCGTATTAATGAAGTCCCTGACTATCGCGATTCGTAACCGCGAACAGCGTGTAATTGGTCTGCTGTGCATCAATATGAATCTTGATGTTCCCTTCTCGCAGATTATGAGCACCTTTGTGCCGCCAGAAACTCCGGATGTCGGTTCAAGCGTCAACTTTGCCTCTTCTGTTGAAGATCTGGTTACCCAAACGCTGGAGTTCACCATCGAAGAAGTGAATGCCGATCGCAATGTTTCTAATAACGCCAAAAATCGTCAGATCGTGCTAAATCTCTACGAGAAAGGGATCTTCGATATTAAAGATGCGATCAACCAGGTTGCTGACCGCCTGAACATCTCCAAACACACTGTCTATCTCTACATCCGCCAGTTCAAAAGCGGTGATTTCCAGGGACAAGATAAGTAATGCGTTTTGCCATCGTGGTGACCGGGCCAGCATACGGTACGCAACAGGCGAGTAGTGCTTTTCAGTTTGCGCAGGCGCTGATAGTAGAAGGCCATGAGTTAAGCAGCGTCTTTTTCTATCGGGAAGGGGTCTATAACGCTAACCAATTGACCTCACCGGCAAGTGACGAATTTGACCTTGTGCGCGGCTGGCAACAGTTGAATGCGCAACATGGTGTGGCGCTGAATATCTGCGTAGCGGCAGCGTTACGCCGCGGTATCGTCGATGAAACTGAAGCAGGAAGGCTGGGGCTGGCTTCGTCAAATCTTCAGTCGGGATTTACCTTAAGCGGACTTGGCGCGCTGGCGGAAGCCTCGCTGACCTGTGACAGGGTGGTACAGTTCTGATGAAACGAATTGCGTTTGTTTTTTCTACTGCACCTCATGGTACAGCTGCTGGTCGGGAAGGTTTAGATGCTTTACTGGCAACTTCCGCATTAACTGACGATCTGGCCGTCTTCTTTATTGCTGATGGCGTTTTTCAGCTGCTGCCAGGACAAAAGCCCGATGCAGTGCTGGCGCGTGATTACATTGCCACTTTTAAATTGTTGGGTCTGTACGACATTGAACAGTGCTGGGTTTGTGCGGCTTCACTGCGCGAACGCGGGTTAGATCCGCAGACACCCTTTGTTGTCGAAGCCACGCCGCTCGAAGCAGATGCCTTACGCCGCGAACTCGCCAACTACGATGTTATTTTGAGGTTTTGAGGCGTTTATGCTGCACACATTACATCGTTCACCCTGGCTGACGGATTTTGCTGCGCTGTTGCGTCTACTCAGTGAAGGCGACGAACTGCTATTATTGCAAGATGGTGTAACTGCCGCAGTTGACGGTAACCGCTACCTTGAAAGTCTGCGTAATGCCCCCATTAAGGTCTATGCCCTGAACGAAGACCTTATTGCCCGCGGTTTGACTGGTCAAATTTCGAACGACATCATTCCCATTGACTATACTGATTTCGTCAGACTTACGGTTAAGCACTCCAGCCAGATGGCCTGGTGATGGCGGGATCGTTGTATATTTCTTGACACCTTTTCGGCATCGCCCTAAAATTCGGCGTCCTCATATTGTGTGAGGACGTTTTATTACGTGTTTACGAAGCAAAAGCTAAAACCAGGAGCTATTTAATGGCAACAGTTAACCAGCTGGTACGCAAACCACGTGCTCGCAAAGTTGCGAAAAGCAACGTGCCTGCGCTGGAAGCATGCCCGCAAAAACGTGGCGTATGTACTCGTGTATATACTACCACTCCTAAAAAACCGAACTCCGCGCTGCGTAAAGTATGCCGTGTTCGTCTGACTAACGGTTTCGAAGTGACTTCCTACATCGGTGGTGAAGGTCACAACCTGCAGGAGCACTCCGTGATCCTGATCCGTGGCGGTCGTGTTAAAGACCTCCCGGGTGTTCGTTACCACACCGTACGTGGTGCGCTTGACTGCTCCGGCGTTAAAGACCGTAAGCAGGCTCGTTCCAAGTATGGCGTGAAGCGTCCTAAGGCTTAATGGTTCTCCGTTAAGTAAGGCCAAACGTTTTAACTTAAATGTCAAACTAAACTCGTAGAGTTTTGGACAATCCTGAATTAACAACGGAGTATTTCCATGCCACGTCGTCGCGTCATTGGTCAGCGTAAAATTCTGCCGGATCCGAAGTTCGGATCAGAACTGCTGGCTAAATTTGTAAATATCCTGATGGTAGATGGTAAAAAATCTACTGCCGAATCTATCGTATACAGCGCGCTGGAGACCCTGGCTCAGCGCTCTGGTAAATCTGAACTGGAAGCATTCGAAGTAGCTCTCGAAAACGTGCGCCCGACTGTAGAAGTTAAGTCTCGCCGCGTTGGTGGTTCTACTTATCAGGTACCAGTTGAAGTCCGTCCGGTTCGTCGTAATGCTCTGGCAATGCGTTGGATCGTTGAAGCTGCTCGTAAACGCGGTGATAAATCCATGGCTCTGCGCCTGGCGAACGAACTTTCTGATGCTGCAGAAAACAAAGGTACTGCAGTTAAGAAACGTGAAGACGTTCACCGTATGGCCGAAGCCAACAAGGCGTTCGCACACTACCGTTGGTAATCCCTTCGGAGTTTTAGTCACCAGGCGGGCGCTTCCAGTAAGCAGCCCGCTTTGGGCTACTTAAATTGAACGCCTAAAAGATAAACGAGGAAACAAATGGCTCGTACAACACCCATCGCACGCTACCGTAACATCGGTATCAGTGCGCACATCGACGCCGGTAAAACCACTACTACCGAACGTATTCTGTTCTACACCGGTGTAAACCATAAAATCGGTGAAGTTCATGACGGCGCTGCAACCATGGACTGGATGGAGCAGGAGCAGGAACGTGGTATTACCATCACTTCCGCTGCGACTACTGCATTCTGGTCTGGTATGGCTAAGCAGTATGAGCCGCATCGCATCAACATCATCGACACCCCGGGGCACGTTGACTTCACAATCGAAGTAGAACGTTCCATGCGTGTTCTCGATGGTGCGGTAATGGTTTACTGCGCAGTTGGTGGTGTTCAGCCGCAGTCTGAAACCGTATGGCGTCAGGCAAACAAATATAAAGTTCCGCGCATTGCGTTCGTTAACAAAATGGACCGCATGGGTGCGAACTTCCTGAAAGTTGTTAACCAGATCAAAACCCGTCTGGGCGCGAACCCGGTTCCGCTGCAGCTGGCGATTGGTGCTGAAGAACATTTCACCGGTGTTGTTGACCTGGTGAAAATGAAAGCTATCAACTGGAACGACGCTGACCAGGGCGTAACCTTCGAATACGAAGATATCCCGGCAGACATGGTTGAACTGGCTAACGAATGGCACCAGAACCTGATCGAATCCGCAGCTGAAGCTTCTGAAGAGCTGATGGAAAAATACTTGGGTGGTGAAGAACTGACTGAAGCAGAAATCAAAGGTGCTCTGCGTCAGCGCGTTCTGAACAACGAAATCATCCTGGTAACCTGTGGTTCTGCGTTCAAGAACAAAGGTGTTCAGGCGATGCTGGATGCGGTAATCGATTACCTGCCATCCCCGGTTGACGTACCTGCGATCAACGGTATCCTGGACGACGGTAAAGACACTCCGGCTGAACGTCACGCAAGTGATGACGAGCCGTTCTCTGCACTGGCGTTCAAAATCGCTACCGACCCGTTTGTTGGTAACCTGACCTTCTTCCGTGTTTACTCCGGTGTGGTTAACTCTGGTGATACCGTACTGAACTCCGTGAAAGCTGCACGTGAGCGTTTCGGTCGTATCGTTCAGATGCACGCTAACAAACGTGAAGAGATCAAAGAAGTTCGCGCGGGCGACATCGCTGCTGCTATCGGTCTGAAAGACGTAACCACTGGTGACACCCTGTGTGACCCGGATGCGCCGATCATTCTGGAACGTATGGAATTCCCTGAGCCGGTAATCTCCATCGCAGTTGAACCGAAAACCAAAGCTGACCAGGAAAAAATGGGTCTGGCTCTGGGCCGTCTGGCTAAAGAAGACCCGTCTTTCCGTGTATGGACTGACGAAGAATCTAACCAGACCATCATTGCGGGTATGGGCGAACTGCACCTCGACATCATCGTTGACCGTATGAAGCGTGAATTCAACGTTGAAGCGAACGTAGGTAAACCGCAGGTTGCTTACCGTGAAACTATCCGCCAGAAAGTTACCGATGTTGAAGGTAAACACGCGAAACAGTCTGGTGGTCGTGGTCAGTATGGTCATGTTGTTATCGACATGTACCCGCTGGAGCCGGGTTCAAACCCGAAAGGCTACGAGTTCATCAACGACATTAAAGGTGGTGTAATCCCTGGCGAATACATCCCGGCCGTTGATAAAGGTATCCAGGAACAGCTGAAAGCAGGTCCGCTGGCAGGCTACCCGGTAGTAGACATGGGTATTCGTCTGCACTTCGGTTCTTACCATGACGTTGACTCCTCTGAACTGGCGTTTAAACTGGCTGCTTCTATCGCCTTTAAAGAAGGCTTTAAGAAAGCGAAACCAGTTCTGCTTGAGCCGATCATGAAGGTTGAAGTAGAAACTCCGGAAGAGAACACCGGTGACGTTATCGGTGACTTGAGCCGTCGTCGTGGTATGCTCAAAGGTCAGGAATCTGAAGTTACTGGCGTTAAGATCCACGCTGAAGTACCGCTGTCTGAAATGTTCGGATATGCAACTCAGCTGCGTTCTCTGACCAAAGGTCGTGCATCATACACCATGGAATTCCTGAAGTATGATGAAGCGCCGAGTAACGTTGCTCAGGCCGTAATTGAAGCCCGTGGTAAATAAGCCTAAGGGTTAATACCAAAGTCCCGTGCTCTCTCCTGAAGGGGAGAGCACTATAGTAAGGAATATAGCCGTGTCTAAAGAAAAATTTGAACGTACAAAACCGCACGTTAACGTTGGTACTATCGGCCACGTTGACCACGGTAAAACTACTCTGACCGCTGCAATCACCACCGTACTGGCTAAAACCTACGGCGGTGCTGCTCGTGCATTCGACCAGATCGATAACGCGCCGGAAGAAAAAGCTCGTGGTATCACCATCAACACTTCTCACGTTGAATATGACACCCCGACCCGTCACTACGCACACGTAGACTGCCCGGGGCACGCCGACTATGTTAAAAACATGATCACCGGTGCTGCTCAGATGGACGGCGCGATCCTGGTAGTTGCTGCGACTGACGGCCCGATGCCGCAGACTCGTGAGCACATCCTGCTGGGTCGTCAGGTAGGCGTTCCGTACATCATCGTGTTCCTGAACAAATGCGACATGGTTGATGACGAAGAGCTGCTGGAACTGGTTGAAATGGAAGTTCGTGAACTTCTGTCTCAGTACGACTTCCCGGGCGACGACACTCCGATCGTTCGTGGTTCTGCTCTGAAAGCGCTGGAAGGCGACGCAGAGTGGGAAGCGAAAATCCTGGAACTGGCTGGCTTCCTGGATTCTTACATTCCGGAACCAGAGCGTGCGATTGACAAGCCGTTCCTGC